>NZ_JBHFNQ010000063.1:0-24344 GCF_041929345.1 Floridaenema aerugineum BLCC-F46 | reverse complement strand
GTCCACCCTGGAAATTAACTACAACTGGGGGCGATTTTGGTTGCTCAAATTTGAACTGTTTTGGGAGTGAGCGCGAAGCTTGTTGGGTCATACTTTATAACTGCTGAAATCCTTGCTATGTATAGATTTTAGCAGTTTTTTACCCCCTTTTTCTCAGAGTTTGTGAGAAATCCGGGACAAACATTTAGGAAAAGCTGGTTCACCAGAACATATTGATGCAGTAATCCAGGTAGCCCGTCGAAGAAAAATTGATGCTCTACAACGTGCCATGTCTTCTCTTTATGAAAGTTGGTTGAGTTTATATGAAGAGTCTCAACCAGAATCCACACCACCTAATACATCAAAATAAAATTATATATTCGCGATATATTAACGCGAATATATACCCATTAAATTTTAGTTTCGGCTTTTTTGTACTACATTCTTATTGCGAATACACTCAAACCAAGGCTACTTTTTTATCGCTCCATCCCGAAAGTTCAAGATGCCACCAACTGTCCCGTCTTAGGTTGGTAGCCGTAATTCCCAAATCTAGTCGGATTGACCATATAGAACAGAATTATGCAGCTTTGAATTTGAAATTGAGTACAGAAGAACTGAATGCTTTGGATGCTGCTTTTCCACCACCAACTAAAGCTATTCCTTTAGAAATACTGTAATCATTTGTGTAGCGTTAATTAAGAGGATCGAAGCGATTGACAAAGGCGGCTACAAAAACCATTGGCAAACCTATAAGTAGGCAAATTAACCATTGATTAAGATTCAATGGCGCTGTGTAAAACAACTTATTCATTAAGGTCCACTGGCTAAAGATGATCTGCAAAATTATTGTACAAACAATGCCAATCGCGATCGCAGGAGCATGGTTAATTTTTGCTACTCTACCTTGTAATTTATTCACGAGCGCACTTCCCCACTGACTAATACTCAAAAGGTAAAACAGTCTTCCAGCAACTAATGCTTGAATCGCCATTGTTCGCGCTAAAGCCAGATTTTCAGTAGTTCCTTTAATCCATTCAAATACACCAAAAATCAGAATCCAGTTAAAAACAGAAATTACAATTATTCGCTGTAAAAGTTGGCGATTAAGTAAAGGTTCATTGGGGTTGCGTGGAGGTTGTTGCATCACCCTTTCGGTTTTTGGTTCAAAGGCTAAAGGAACTGTCATGGCGATCGAATTTACCATATTTAACCAAAGAACTTGTAAAGATAAAATCGGCAAAGCTCTGGCTAACAATACACTAATTAAAATTGTCATTGATTCGCCGCCATTTACTGGGAGAATAAATGCGATCGCCTTTTGCAAATTTCGATAAACAGTACGTCCTTCTTCCACCGCTGCTTCAATAGAAGCAAAATTATCATCAGTCAAAATCATATCAGCAGCTTCTTTCGCTACTTCTGTACCCGCTTGTCCCATTGCAATGCCAATATCTGCTTGTTTGAGAGCAGGTGCATCATTTACACCATCACCTGTCATCGCAACAACTTCACCTTTAGATTGTAACGCTTCAACTAATCTTAATTTCTGTTCAGGAGCAACACGAGCAAATACAGATCCATTTTCTACCGCCATAGAGAGTTCTTGTTGCTCCATTTTGGCGAGTTGCTGTCCCGTAAATGCTAGAATTTCCCCATTTTTATTTAATCCCATTCGGGATGCGATCGCTTTTGCTGTCACCGCATGATCGCCTGTAATCATCTTAACTTGAATCCCTGCATTTTGACAGGCTTGCACAGCATTAATCGCTTCCTGTCGTGGCGGATCGATCATGCCTTGTAATCCAATTAAAACTAAACCTTCTGCAATATCTTTATGGTCTACTGATTTTTGATTTTCTGATACTTCTTTCATCGCAAAAGCTAACACCCGCAAACCTTGATTTGCCATACCATCAACTTCTTGATGCACGATTTTTGCATTTACAGGAATTGAATTTCCTTCGTTATCTAACATTTTTTGACAACGAGATAGCAAAGCTTCTACTGAACCTTTAACATAAATAATCCGTGATTTATCGTTACTCAAATTTACCTTTTCGCCACTTTCCTTTTGATGCAAAGTTGCCATATACTGAAACTCAGACTCAAAAGGAATGACATCGATTCTAGGCATTTCTTTTTCTAAATCTGCCTTAGTTAATCCCATTTTATTAGCAGCTGCAGTTAATCCACCTTCAGTTGGATCGCCTATTACTTGCCATCTTTGCTCTTTAAATTCTAAATGGGAGTCATTGCATAATATACCGCTGATTAAACACTGTAATAAAACCGGAGAATTTGCCAAATCAACTATATTTTTATCTAACAGAATTTCTCCATTTGGAGCATAGCCTGTACCTGTAACAGTGTAATTTTGACCACCTGCATAAATAGCTTGTACAGTCATTTGATTTTCTGTTAATGTTCCTGTTTTATCGGAACAAATGACAGTAGCACCGCCAAGAGTTTCTACCGCTGGTAATTTACGGACAATGGCATGACGACGCGCCATTCTAGAAACGCCGATCGCTAAAGTAATAGTAACAACAGCAGGTAAACCTTCGGGAATTGCACTAACAGCTAAAGCTACAGCAGCTTCAAACATTGTCACCCAAGTATTACCATATCCCAAACCAACAGCAAAGGTGAAAGCTGCGACTCCTAAAATGATATAAAGTAAGGTGCGACTGAACTTATCAAATTTGCGCGTTAGGGGAGTTGACAGATTGGTGTTTTGCTCCATTAATTGAGAAATGCGTCCGGTTTCTGTCGCTTGTCCAATCGCAACTACAATACCTTTTCCCTGCCCAAAAGTAACAAAGCTACCAGCATAAGCCATGTTAGTTCTTTCGGCTAAAGCTGCATTTGCATCAACAGGTTTTGTATCTTTTTCTACTGCTATTGATTCACCTGTAAGTGCAGATTCATTAATTTGTAAATTCCGGGCAAATGTAAGTCTTAAATCTGCTGGTACTTTGTCTCCAGAGGTGAGAATTACTAAATCTCCTGGTACTAATTCTGTAGAAGAAATTTTGATTTTTTGACCGTCGCGCCAGATAGTAGCATCAGTTTGAACGGAGGAAGCTAAAGCTGCGATCGCACTTTCCGCTTTTGATTCTTGCAGATATCCAATAATTGCATTAATTAAAGTTACGCCCCAAATTACCCAAGCATTTACCCACTCTCCTAAGAAAGCTTTTATTGCACCCGCAATCAACAAAATATACAATAACGGTTGATTAAATTGTAAAAGAAAACGTACTATAGGGCTTTTTCCCGGTTTGCCCTTAAGTTCGTTAGCACCGAAACGTTTTTGGCGTTCTGTCACTTCAGATGATACCAAACCAGTTTCTAAATCGCTGTTTAAATGTTTAGAAACTTCCTGTGCAGATAGATTGTGCCATTGCGGTGGGTGAGTTTTTTCGTTCGTCGTTGCTGTCATCTTGTTTGCTCCAATTTTAACTCTTGGTAGGTGAATTAAAAGCAAGAATTTGTTAAAAAGTAATTTGTAAATATAAAAAGTTCTTATATTTATTAGTACTAGTATGAAAAATAAATGTGATTAAAAAGTGACAAAAATATTTTTTTAATAAATTGTAAAATCATTAGTAGAGGTCAATTTCTGTAAATTGATAATGAGTAGGTGATTTATGAGTAACATTTGGTTGAATCTACAAAACTGCTGGGTTTCACTGCTTAACTCTCTGATTAGGAATTAGCTTATTATTAGAATTAGATGAAATCAAAGCAGAGTAAGGCTAATTATTGCTCAAGTTATTTAAAGCAGTAATGATAGTTTTTCTTACAGTCGATCGCGTCTCCACAAAATCTGAACGTTGCGAGTCTGTCCAAAAATTTACCTGAAGCGTAATCTTATCTTTATCAAGTTCCCGAATTCCTACTGACACTCTAGGTTCTGACAGCACACCTGCTGTATTTTGTACCGCATTACATACCGCTGTTACTATTTGCTGAAGGTCGCGGTCGTAATCTAAAAATACAATTACGTTACCACGTCTTATTGGGTTTGCTGTATTATTAATAATCCGCGAAGTGAATACTTCAGCATTGGGAACAAGTACCACAACACCATCATAAGTTCGCAATTGTGTAGCGCGTAATTCAATCCCTTCTACATTTCCCTCTATATCGCCAATAATAATTTGATCGCCTAGCCGAAACGGGCGCAAAGCGAGAAGTAGAATTCCACTAATGAAATTTGAGATAATATCTTTCAGAGCAAAACCAAGTGCTAGACTAGTTAAACCAAGTCCAGTTACAACAGTTTGCGGATCAAAACCAAAAGCATCGAGAGCAACAATAATTCCCAATACCCAAACTGTATAGTAAGCAACTTGTTTGAGCAAATTTTGAATAGTTAAGTCTTCAATAAAATGATAGCAAATCTTTTGAATTAACCAGCGAACGCCATTAGCGATAAGCCAAAATAACCCAATTACTACGAATGCTGCTAAAGTGCGAGGAACGATCATAATAACTGATTCAATCAGTCGTGCAAAAGCTGTTTCTACTGACGATCGCACTTGTGTAGTAAATCGCGCCCAAGGTGATAATCGCCGCTGACTAGCATCTTGAATTGCACTATCTATTGCTTGTGACCATTGCTTTGCTAAAGCGTCAACTGTTGTTAAATTATCCTGTGCATCTGTGATGGTTACAGTAGCAATTGGCACTCCCGCTATGCTAATCACCCGCTCGGTATTATTTGCGCCTGTTGGTCGAATTAATGATGGTGCGATCGCGTCAGGATTTTCCAATAATATAGCCATTCGACGCTCAATTTGTTGAGCACGTTCTGTAGCTTCTCGATCTTTGACGCTGCTAACACGAAATACAGCACGTCCGTCTAAACGTACTGTTGCACGTTCCTGTTGTGCCTGTGCTGGACTGAAAGTAATGCTAACCACTGCTATGATTAAAATCAGCGTCAACTTCCAGGTTCTGGCAATTTTCCTCAATTTCATGCTAATAATTTTCCGATTCAGAATGATGATATGTTCACTTGACTAAAACATCTATCAATAATAGTTCTTTTCCCCAACTTTTTACTACTAAGCTTAATGGGGTTTAGGCGAATTTTCTCACTTTTGTATCACATTTGTTTGTTAATACTCAAGATATTAATTCAAATACTAAAAGGAGGATATCTTGGTTGAAACTCGCCAATCTTCAACACAGATTAATTCTCGGCAAGAACTACGAGACTTAGTTCGATCGCAGTTACAAGCATTACTAGAACAAGAGAATTTACCAGGGGCTAAAGCTCTTTTAGTTCCAGTACAGCCTGTGGACATTGCAGAAGCAATTGAAAGATTACCGGAAACTATGCAAGCGATCGCATTTCGCTTACTCTCCAAAGATGAAGCGATCGAAGTTTACGAACATCTTGATTCCAGAGTACAACAAGCATTAATCAAACAATTCAAACAACAAGAAGTTCTCGATATTGTCGATCAAATGTCACCTGACGATCGGGCGCGATTATTTGATGAATTACCCGCCAAAGTGGTGCGGCGTTTAATTGAACAACTCAGCCCCACAGAACGCCAAGCTACAACTCAGCTTTTGGGCTACAAAGCCAATACAGCTGGGCGAATTATGACTCCTGAATATATTTCGCTTAAAGAAGAGATGACCGTTACCCAAGCCTTAGAGCGAATTCGCCGTTTAGCTAATGTAACTGAAACTATTTACTATCTTTATGTCACTGATGCCGCCCGTCACCTAACAGGAATTCTCTCCTTGCGTCATTTAGTAACTGCTCAAACAGAACAAACGATCGGTGAAATTATGACTCGTGAAGTGGTGTTTGTGTATACTACCACTGACCAAGAAGAAGTAGCAGAAATTATTCAACATTATGATTTTATCGCCCTACCTGTAGTAGACACTGAGAAACGTTTAGTAGGCATTGTCACAGTTGATGATGTGATTGATGTTTTGGAGCAAGAAACTACAGAAGATATTTATACATTGGGTGGACTTCAGGCAGGAGGCGACAACTATTTTCAAACTAACTTGTTGAGTGTTGCTCGCAAAAGAGTAGGCTGGTTATTAATTTTATTAGTTACTAATACAGCTACCAGTGCAGTAATTCGAGGTCAAGAAGATGTTCTAGAAAGAGTAGTTGCTTTAGCTGCATTTATTCCGCTATTAATTGATACGGGTGGCAATGTAGGGGCGCAGTCTTCAACAGTAGTAATTCGTGGATTAAATACTAAAGATGTTCGCCTTGATCAAGCTCTCCGAATAATTCAAAGAGAAGCAAGTGCGGGTTTATTACTAGGATTAATGTTGGGTGTTGTGGTAACAATATGGGCTTATTTTCTGCAAGGAAATTTAGCAGTGGCATTATCAGTGGGAATCAGCTTATTAGCGATCGCCCTACTAGCTTCTGTATCAGGTTCTGCCCTACCTTTCCTGTTTAGTTCCCTAAAATTAGATCCTGCTTTAATGTCTGCTCCTTTTATTACTACAGCAGTTGATGTTGTGGGAGTATTTATTTATCTTTCCGTAGCACGATTAATTCTAAAATTATAAAATCATTCTTTATGTACGTTGTTGCGCTTGGGCGCTTTTATCAGCGATAAAGCGCAACAACGTACCCATTTAGGCAGCCCGACTTGCAAAAGCGTACCAAAGCCAAATTGCAATTATTGAACCCAAAACAGCAACAAAAACACCAGGAATACTTAAACTAGCTGCGGTAAATTGTAAAGTTCCCGTTTGAAATAATGTTGTCAAAGTACCACCGATAAAAGCGCCAACAATTCCTAACACCATTGTTGAGAGAATGCCGCCGCCTTGCCGACCGGGGTAAATTAATTTAGCGATCGCTCCCGCTAAAAGTCCCAAAATGATCCAAGCTAGAATGTTCATGATTCTTTGCCTCCAAAATTATTAAATTGGTCAAATATTTTTCAATTTTGTGACCTTTTTTACTGAAAGTCCTCTGCCAGTAAACCAGTGCAATTAACTGCATTTATTGTTAGCTTTTTTAATTCTGGCTTATGGCAATCAAACAACTGTAATCTACTTTATCTTGTAGCTTAACAACCCTTATATCAAACATCCACCCAAAGATAGAAAGCCTAAAATTATTGCCTTTCTTGAGATATTGTCACTTTCTAATCACATTTGTTGGAAACAGTAAATAACATAGAGGTTAGAGAGCGAACAATGGAGCTACAAAATATTTTTCATTGGCTTTATGTTGCGGGAATGGCGCTGGGTGCTATTTACTTAGCCTCACTGGGAAGAAATCCTCGTGGTGTCCCCAGATATGAATATTTCGTAGCTACCTTTATCCCTATTTGGTCAGGCTTGGCTTATATGTCAATGAGTTTACCTCATGACGATTTGGAGCAGGGAAAAATTGCCGTAGCAGGTCAAATTACCCACTTTGCTCGGTACTTAGATTGGATCATAACTACACCCTTATTGTTACTAGCTTTATCTTGGACAGCAATGCACTTTCTCCCCAAAAAAGATTGGACATTGATTGGTTCTTTGATGGCTACACAAGTGATAGTAATTGCTACTGGTTTAATAGCAGATCTTTCAGTAATTCCTTGGGTAAGATATTTGTGGTACATTTGCGGCGTTGTCGCCTTCTTAGTGGTTTTGTGGGGAATTTGGGGGCCTTTACAGTCAATATCTCGAAAACAAGGAAGAGAACTATCAAACTTATATAACAAAGTAGCAACTGATTTTACAGTTCTGTGGATTTGCTATCCAATAGTTTGGATTATTGGGCCTTCAGGTTTTCGACTCATTAACCAAACTTTTGAAACAGCATTATTTTGCATTATTCCTTTCTTTTCAAAAGTAGGGTTTAGTGTTTTGGATTTACATGGTTTACGCAACTTACATCATTCAAGTGTACAAACTCCTGCCGATCGCACAGCCGAAAACCTAATTCATTTCATGGGAAATCTCATGAATTTCGGAAAATCACAACGTTTACCTTTAAGAAAAAGAGTGTGAAATCAACTCAAATAGTCGCATTAATTTCTGTCTCTGTTGCCTTACTCTTACTGAGATGTGAAGCTGCCACAGATCTTTTACCAGCATTACCAGGGCGAAATGCGCCTGCAAAGATACCGCTTCCTAATGCACAATCTTCCGCAACTGCCAAAATGGAAGAAGCAGTGCGTCAAGGCATCAACAAAGTCCGGCAAGAAAACAATCTTCAACCACTGAAAAACAATGAAAGGTTAGCCCAAGTTGCCCGTAATTACAGCCAACAAATGGCGCGAGATAACTTTTTCAGTCACACAGGTTCAGATGGTAGCACTTTATCTCAAAGAGTGCGTGCAGGGGGAATTTTTTACTGGGCAGTAGGCGAGAATCTTTTTAGGAGTCGTAACGCCGCTCAACCTGTGGAATTTGCCATTAAAGGTTGGATGAATAGCCCCGGGCATCGCCAAAATATTCTGCATCCTATATTCAGTGAAACTGGTATTGGAGTTTGGCGAGAAGGTAATAGTTATTACATTACTCAATTGTTTCTGCGTTAGTTCTTATTTTGCACCTTTAGCTTTATCGAAAAGTCATCCTTTACTTCCTTTTTAAGCAATAAATTCATGGCTAGACAGAGCATTTGGGATTACTTAAAACTTGTAATGATAGCCGTTGGCATAGTCGGACTATTTTTAGTTTTAGGGCTTTTCCTTTGGGCGATCGCAGATGTGATCTTACTCCTTTTTACAGGAGTATTATTTGCTGTAATATTGCGAACTCTCGCTAAACCGATCGTCCGTTATACACCACTTACCGATAAATGGGCTTTAGCGGTGGTGCTATTAGTAATTGTGCTTTCACTAGGAATTGGAGGATGGCTATTTATTCCAGAAGTAATCAATCAAGCCGATCAACTTGTTGCCGGAGTTAGAGAAGCGATTAATAGAATCGAATCAATTATTAACCAAAATCCTTGGACGCAAAGATTATTTGGAGGAGTTTTTCAAGAAGGCTACGATCAATTTCCTTTTCTTAACATAATGCCTCGGATTACGGGAACTTTAACAAACTAGATACAAAGATTTGGTCAAAAAATAATTTTGAAAAGGTACGTTGTTGCGATGAGAGCGAAGACAGCGCAACAACATAACTTAATGTTTTGGAGAATTAACTATCATGCGATTTCGTACCATACCGATAATTATTTTACTTTCTTTCATTTTCCTAATTGGTTTGTTTGCCTATCAAATTGAATTAGCTTTTCCCATTAGACCACCCAGCCGATATAATACTTACACTTTAGCTAGTAAATCCCCACCTCAAGAAATCGGTTCTTTTGATGTATTAGGTCATACTGTAGACAAAGAGGAAGCAGAAAAGCTGTTGCAAACTGAAGCGGGACGCAAGCAGCTTTCTCCTGAAAATGGGGCAGTAGAAATTACCAATGAATTAATTGATTTAGGTCGAGAAACTTTTTATCAAGAAACTTTTGGCAACGAGTATTTATTTACTGATGTAATTGGAATTCTTGATGGGCCGATTAATATCGGTAAATTGACAAAAGCAATTTTAGCTTTGGGTGGTAAACCAACCACTAATTTACAAATTCCTTTAGATAAGGATGTAACTATTGGCAGTACTACTTTTAAAGCTGGCACTGTGTTAAATACAGGTTTAGATGTGCCAAAAGGTTCTTTGTTTCCTTTAGGAATTCGTACTTTTGTTAACCAAGGAAAAATTCGTGCTGGTGTTACCTGTGCTCTGTGTCATCATGCTGTCGATCCGAAAAATGGACGTATTTTAGAAGGCGCACCAAATATCGATGTAGATACGGGATTGTTGTTAGCATTTGCTAGTAATTCAGCGGCGCTATTTCGGCAATCTAGCGTTAAGCCTGATGATGTTCAACAAGGCGATCGCATTTACATTAATAAAGATGGACAAGAAGCCCGTTTACCTGATATTAAAGCAATGGAAGACGCGGTGGATCGGGATTTATTAAGTTGGCCTCCAGGGAGTTTTACTTCTAACGGAGATGTTAAAAATAATCCTTCGCAAATTCCCTCTTCTTACACTCACGGTGCATGGCCTTATAGTTGGAGTGGAGTAGCTTCAATTGGTTGGTTTCATGGTTTAAGTACTTTAAATAATGCCGTATTTGGTGTGAATGCTGACCCTACAACTACAGCAGATGCTAGTGAAAAACTTCTCGGTATTGATGAAGAATTGTACTTAGGAACGATGTTCCAAAATGCCGCTAATCCAAAGTTTAGATTGCCAGAAAAAGTCAAACCAACAGAATTTTTTGCCAAAATCGATCCCACACCTGGGAATCCTGGTATTAACGAGGTAATTAAGATGCCAGAATATCCAAAAGGGACGCTATTTATGCAGAATGGATTAATGGCAGCGTCACCCGGATATCATGTAGCTGAACAAATTAATAGTATGTCAGCTTGGCAAAATACTTTAGCGCCACCACCTTATCCTGTTAGTCAAGATTTAGAAGTGTTAAAACGTGGGGTTGCTGTGTTCGATCGCGCTGGTTGTGTTGACTGTCACAGTGGGCGTTACTTTACCAATCATAAAGTAATTCCTCAGCCAGAAATTGGCACCCAACCATCACGGGCAGTAGCTTCAAAAGCTTTTGCAGAAAACTTTGTACCTCCTCAAACTTATCCGCCTAATATCTCAATTCCTCTACCAAAAAATCCGCCTGTATTACCTGTTCCCACTGATATTACACCCCAAGAAGATATTGACCTCGCGTATGCTCAAAGTAACCCAAAAGGAGGTTTTAAAGTTCCTAATTTAATAGGACTTTATGTAACTGCGCCTTATTTACATGATGGTGGTGTAGCAGTCAGTTCAACAGCTTTAGAAGCAGATGAAGAAGGTTTTAAAGTTGTTAATCCCGGACTTGGTATGGCAGAAACTTTGTTAAAGGGCATTCAACCCGATCCTAGTGCTAGTTTAAGGGCGTTGATCGATCGCAATCTCCGGGAAAAAGTAGTTGCTGCTAATCATGCAGATGAACGCTTACAACAAGTAAATGTAGAAGGTATTGGACACAACTATTGGGTTGATAAACAAGCTGGTTTCACAACTCAAGATCAAACTGATTTAATTGAGTTTCTTCTCTCAATTGATGATGACCCAGAAGTGTTACCTGAATCCACCAGTTAACTCTTCCAAAACTATTGTAGGGTGTGTTAGCAATAGCGTAACGCACCATCTCAGGCAATACTGCTCGGTTAAGGGTAGGGGCGAACGCGAATGCGTGCCGTAGGCATCAGCATTCCGGCAGATAAGTTATTACTTAAAACGAGAGATTTACTACTGGAATGCTTCGCCCCTACGAATATATTTGCAAAATTAGGATACTCCCCCTTCTCATGTCCGCTTGATTACCCATACTGTAAAGACGTTGTATACAACATCTCTACAAAGGTTCCTTGAATGTCTATTGTTGATTCAATAATCAATAACTAACTTCCATATCACTTTTTCGTCACATTTATTCATAATCCTAGAAATAGGAACTTCTTTAAGGAGCGAAACATAGTTTTCCCATTGGTGTATTGTATTTAACTACTGTAAGGGCGATTGGCTAAGTAAATCGACTAGAGCAAAATCAGCCCCTACAGTTTCTTAAATAATTTCACCAATCTTTAAGCAGTTTCAGGTTGAATGCTGCCATTAAGTTAAAAGTAAAATACAAGATGTTAATTGCTGAAAATCAAGGTTAAATGTGATGAATGGATTAAAAGGTAAAAACGCTTTAATTACTGGTGCCACTTCTGGGATTGGTCAAGCGATCGCAGTTCGTTTAGCTCAAGAAGGTGTGAATGTCGCCATCAACTATCGCAAAAGTCCTGAAGATGCTTCTGACACTTTAGAAATGTTAGAAAAAGCTTGCGATGAAATTCGGGGTTGTGGTGTAAAAGATGTGTTAGTGCAGGGTGATGTTTCCCAAGAAGAAGATATTGTGGAAATGGTAAACACCACAATTGAAAAGTTGGGTAGCCTCGATATTTTGATTAATAATGCGGGAATTCAAACTGAAAGTGCTGCTCACGAAATAAAAATTGAAGACTTCGATCGCGTATTAGCCGTTAACCTCAGAGGTGCTTATATCTGCGCTCGTGAAGCAATTAAACATTTTCTATCTCGCAACTTTCCCGGTGTAATCATTAACGTTTCTAGCGTTCATGAAATTATTCCTCGACCTTACTATTTAAGCTATTCTATTAGTAAAGGCGGCATGGGAAATTTGACAAAAACTTTGGCTTTAGAATACGCTAGTAAAGGTATTCGCGTTAATGCGATCGCACCCGGAGCTACAATTACTCGAATTAATAAAGCTTGGACTGATAACCCAGAAGAAAAAGCCAAAGTAGAAAGTCATATTCCAATGGGTAGAGCCGGAACCGCAGAAGAAATGGCGGCAACAGTAGCATTTCTAGCATCAGAAGAAACAACTTATATCACCGGACAGACTTTATTTATTGATGGTGGATTAACGCTCTATCACGACTTTAGCGAACCTTGGTCAGCTTAGGAAATAAAGAACAATGACAGCAGAAGAAAAACGATTAGAAGAAGCGCGTACTCATCAGCAACATTGGCGACGATGGGGGCCTTATTTAAGCGAAAGACAGTGGGGAACAGTGCGCGAAGATTATAGTAAATATGGCACTGCTTGGGATTATTTTCCTCACGATCATGCTCGTTCTCGTGCTTATCGTTGGGGTGAGGATGGGATTGCTGGAATTAGCGATAATCACCAAAGACTTTGTTTTGCGATCGCGCTTTGGAATGGCAAAGATCCCATACTTAAAGAACGAATTTTTGGGTTAACAGGGCCAGAAGGAAATCATGGGGAAGATGTCAAAGAATACTATTTTTACCTTGACAATACCCCAAGTCATGCTTATATGAAATACCTGTACAAATACACCCAGCAGGAATTTCCCTACAATGAATTAGTTGCAGCAAACCGCGATCGTAGTAAAACTGAACCAGAATTTGAATTGCTGGATACAGGGATTTTTGACAACAATGATTACTTCGATGTCTTTGTGGAATATGCTAAAGCTTCAACCGAAGATATCTTAATTCAAATTCATGTTGTCAATCGCGGAAATGAAGAAAAACCCTTACATCTTTTACCAACACTTTGGTTTAGAAATACTTGGTCTTGGGATAAAGAAAGCGAAAAACCTTACCTAAAAATCTTTGATTCTATTTCAGAGGGAAATCAAAGCGTTAGCATCATTGAAAGTTCTCATCCTACTTTAGGTAAGTATTGGCTTTACTGTGCCAATCCAGGTGAGCTTTTATTTACCGAAAATGAAACTAATTTTGCTCGGTTGTTTGGGGTTGAAAATGAATCTGCTTATCTCAAAGATGGCATTAATGATTATATCATTAATGGTCTAGAAAAAGCAGTAGTTCCCAATAAAATTGGTACGAAATTTTCCGCAGCTTACTACTGGAAAATTGGCGCGGGTGAAAGCAAAACCATTCAATTGCGATTGAGTGAAAATTCCCAATTAACCGCACCATTTGGGGAAGAGTTTCAGCAAATTTTCGCTCAACGCCAACAAGAAGCTGATGAATTTTATCATAAGTTTTGTCCAGCTAATTTATCTCCTGATTTGCGAAATGTGCAGCGACAAGCTTTTGCTGGTTTGTTGTGGACTAAACAATACTATCATTATGTGGTTGAAGATTGGTTAGAAGGCGATCGCAATCAACCAGATCCCAACCGAGAAGTTAAGCGAAATCAAGAATGGATTCATCTCTACAATGATGACATTCTTTCCATGCCTGATAAATGGGAATTCCCTTGGTTTGCCGCTTGGGATTTAGCATTTCATGTTTTGCCATTAGCAACGATCGATCCTGATTTTGCCAAGCGTCAATTAGACCGATTAACAAGGGAATGGTATATGCACCCCAACGGTCAAATTCCCGCTTATGAATGGCAATTTAGTGATGTAAATCCACCCGTTCATGCTTGGGGAGCTTGGCGAGTTTATCAGATAGAAAAACAAATTTATGGACGGAGCGATCGCCATTTCCTAGAAAGCGTATTTCAGAAATTATTACTCAACTTTACTTGGTGGGTAAATCGCAAAGATGAAGGCGGAAATAACGTTTTTCAAGGAGGATTTCTCGGATTAGATAATATCGGGATTTTTGACCGTAGTGCCGAACTACCAATGGGGGGTCATCTCGATCAATCAGATGGCACAAGTTGGATGGGAATGTACTCTTTAAATATGTTAGCAATCGCCTTAGAACTAGCGCAAGAAAATCCCGCTTATGAAGATATGGCAAGCAAATTTTTTGAGCATTTTCTTTATATTGCTGATGCCATGAATCATATCGGAGATACAGACATTCATCTTTGGGATGAACAAGATGGATTTTATTATGATGTGCTGCAATTTCCACAAGGCGATCGCGTACATTTAAAAGTGCGATCGATGGTAGGACTTGTACCATTATTTGCCGTAAAAATTCTCACTCCAGAAATTTTAGCAAAAGTCCCACACTTTAAACGGCGCATGGATTGGTTTATTCAAAATCGCCCTGACTTGAAAAGAAATATTGCTTGCATGGAAACAAAAGGAGTAGGAGCTAGAAGAATTTTGTCCATTGTTAATCAAGACAAACTCAAACGTATCTTGCAAAAAATGCTTGATGAAAATGAGTTTTTAAGTGATTACGGAATTCGCTCTCTGTCTAAATTCCATCAAAAAAATCCCTACATTTTTGAATGTGAAGGGAACTGGAACCAAGTTAACTATGAAGCAGCTGAATCTACAACCGGAATGTTTGGCGGTAATTCTAACTGGCGTGGCCCAATTTGGTTTCCCATGAATTTCTTAATTATTGAGTCTTTGCGACAATTTCATGAATACTTAGGCGATGATTTCAAAGTTGAATATCCCACTAATTCCGGTCATGAAATGAACTTGAAACAAATAGCAGATGAAATTTCCCAAAGATTAATTGCAATTTTCGCCCAAAACTCTGCCAAACAGCGACCAGTTTACACTGGTATTGAAAAATTTCAAACCGATCCTAACTGGCAGAATTTAATTGTTTTTCATGAATACTTTAATGGTGATACGGGTGCAGGTTTAGGAGCCAATCATCAAACAGGTTGGACAGGTTTAATTGCCAAATTAGTTCAAGATTGTGGTTAAAAAAACTTTTCCTCAATCTTGTAGGACAGGCATCTTGCCTGTCATTCCCAATCCCCAATGTCATCTGTAGGACAGGCATCTTGCCTGTCATTTCCAATCCCCAATGTCATTCCGAATCCCATTTAAGATAACCTAACGTGAGTAAACCAGGAAACAACACTTTATCAAAGCCAAATTTGGCGGTAAATAAAACAGCAGCACCTAAGCAATCTCTAACATTTAAAGATGCCGTTGCCTTAATTGTGGGCATAGTGATTGGTGCAGGAATTTTCGAGACACCTGCGCTCGTTGCTGCCAATGTTAATAGTGAACTAGCCGCAATGTTTGTTTGGCTGTTAGGCGGTGGAATGTCATTAGTTGGCGCTTTATGTTACGCAGAATTAGCCACAGCTTACCCTCATACAGGAGGCAATTACTATTACTTAATTCGGGCTTTTGGTAATTCGATCGCCTTCCTATTTGGTTGGGCAAGAATGATTGTAATTCAAACTGGATCGATCGCACTTTTAGCCTTCGTATTTGGTGACTATGCCTCGCAATTATTGCGCTTAGGTAACTATTCAACCTCCCTTTATGCTGCCTTTGCTGTGGTAATTTTAACAGCCTTAAATATTATCGGCGTTCAGCAAGGAAAGTGGACACAAAACTGGTTAACAGTAGCGAAAGTTGTTGGTTTAGTTTTAGTAATTCTTGTTGGTTTAGCTTTTGCTTCTCCTAATGTTTCACCTATACCTAATGAACCCAGATCTCAAGAAACATTGGGAATGGCAATGATTTTTGTTTTGCTATCTTATGGAGGTTGGAATGAAGCAGCTTATATTTCAGCTGAATTACGCAATGTTAAGCGTAATATGGCGCGATCGCTACTTTGGGGTTTGGGCATTATCACCCTAATTTACTTAGCAATTAACCTTGCCTATATCAAAGGTTTAGGATTAGCTGAAATGGCAGGATCGCAAGCTATTGCTGCTGATTTAATGCGGCGTGCAGTGGGCGAACCTGGTGCTTGGTTTATTAGTTTTTTAGTGGCTATTTCTACTTTAGGCGCAATTAACGCCACAATTTTCACGGGTGCGCGTACCAACTACGCACTAGGCAAGGATTTTCCCCTGTTCGCCTTTTTAGGACGTTGGCATCATAGCGCCAATACGCCAACCCCAGCTTTGTTAGTGCAAGGTGCGATCGCATTAGCACTAGTTTTCCTGGGAACCTTGACGCGCCGAGGTTTTGAGACAATGGTAGATTACACCGCTCCCGTCTTCTGGCTGTTTTTCCTGCTTACAGGTGTGTCGCTGTTCATTTTGCGGCAACGCGAACCTCAAATCCCTCGACCTTTTCGAGTTCCTTTCTATCCTCTAACACCAATTCTTTTTTGCTTAATTTGTGGTTATTTACTCTACTCCAGCATTGCTTACACAGGCATCGGCGCACTGTTTGGAGTAGCAGCAGTAGCCCTTGGCGTACCTCTTTTACTGATATCAAATCGGCAACAATTTTGAATCAAATCGATTAATTAGGAGACATTTACGATGAAATTACAACAACTCACAAAATTGCTAATTGCTTCTGTAAGTTTTAGTGGTTTAGTAATAGCTGGTTGTACCCAAGAACGCAACTTCGATCGATCTCAAGATAACACTCAAACCCAACCAGTAGCATCAACAGAGCAAGTACAACCAACCACACAAGTACAACCAACTGCACAAGTACAACAACGAGAACCTGATGTTCCCTTTGTTCCAACTCCACAAGAAGTTGTAAATAAAATGCTCGAAGTAGCCAATGTTAACAGTAAGGATGTAGTTTACGATTTGGGCAGTGGTGATGGCAGAATTGTGATTACAGCGGCACAAAAATTTGGGGCGCGTGGTACTGGGATTGATATCGATCCGCAGCTAATCGAACAAAGTCGCGCCAACGCACAAACAGCAGGTGTAGCTGACAGAGTACAGTTTAGGCAACAAGACCTTTTCCAAGCTGATTTGAGTAATGCAACGGTGGTAACTCTTTATTTGTTACCTGAAATTAACTTACAAATTCGAGATAAATTGCTTCGGGAACTTAGACCCGGTACTCGAATTGTATCGCACAATTTTGATATGGGAGAATGGAAACCTGAGCGCGTAGAAAGAGTACAAACTGGTATTCGGGAGCACGTTGTTTATTATTGGGTTGTTCCTGAACAAGTTTCCGAAAATGTCCAGAATTAAAACTTAGATAAAAGTTTTCGATAGAGACATTTGATTAGTTTTTGGTAGAGACGTTTCATGAAACGTCTCTACTATTGCCATTTCTGGATTTTATTAATGCTTAGTACGCAACTTAAACAAAAGTCTTACTAAAGCAATTACTACAGCGATCGCTAACAGAAACATCAGGTTAAATCTAATGCTAGTTCCGCTAGCTGTATTCGACCATTCCATAATCCAAAAATTATTGTTACCGATCGTAAATGAAGGTACTCTCATTAAAAGAAAAATCGCAGGTAATCCCAAATTAATTAAAATTAGCAGTAAAAAAATTGACAAGCTTAAAATCAACCATTTTTTTAAATTAAACATCTTGCTTTGCTGAAAATTGGATAGACAACCTGGATATTTTTTATAATAATTATAATATAGCCATCAATCTAAACTCGTACAAATCTACCCTTAGTTCCTTCATTTTAATAAAATATACCGCCTTAGACTGATGTCAATAGTTAGTAAACTATAACTGAATATTTATAGCTTTTAAATTTCAAAGTTTGCTTAATAGGAAAGGTAATTATGGTTCCCATAAATGACGATAATCCAACAAAAATAACTCCTTATTTAACTTACGCTTTAATTGCTATCAACATTGCCGTATTTATACACGAGCTTACTTTATCTCCCCAAGAGTTACAGAGTTTTGTTCGCACTTATGCAATCGTCCCTAGAGAGTTAACAGCCAGCTTGATTAGTGGAGATAGAAATCAAATATTGCCCCAATTTCTCACTCTCATAACTTCGCAATTTCTGCATGGTGGTTTCTTGCACCTAGCAGGTAATATGTTGTTTTTGTGGATCTTTGGTAACAATATTGAAGAACAACTCGGTCGAGTTAAATATTTAATTTTTTATCTAACTTGCGGTGTATTAGCTGGTTTAGCACAATGGTTCTTTTCTCCACAATCTAATATTCCGGCTTTGGGTGCTAGTGGTGCGATCGCTGGCGTATTAGGAGCATATATTATCCGTTTCCCTCATGCTAAAATTCTCACAATAATTCCGCTTGGTTTCATTTTTTACCCTGTAAGAATTCCCGCAATCTTTTTCTTAGGTTTTTGGTTTTTACAACAAGCACTTTATGGAATTGCCAGCCTGAATGTCCGCAGTAATATCGGCATGGAAGGTGGCGGAGTTGCTTATTGGGCACACGCAGGTGGCTTTATTTTCGGCGTAATTCTTGGCCCCTTACTTGGCTTGTTTTCGTCTAGAAAAAAAGGTTTATAGTTCATCCAATTGGAATAGCTTTAATTTATCAGAAAATCAAGCCAAACTTGAAAAACATCTAATTTTATTCAGCTATCTTAAGAGGAAAAGAAAGTGCAGGAAATTATTAACTCACTACTAGGATTAGATGCAGACAACTTAACTATCTGGCAAATGTCCTTACGGGCTGTTGTTGTTTATATTGCAGGTTTAGCAATGGTACGAATAGGAGAAAAACGTTTTCTCGGTAAAAGTAGTGCTTTTGATGTGCTACTTAGTATTATCATTGGGTCAGTATTAAGCCGTGCAATTAACGGTTCAGCTGCATTTTTTCCCACTTTAGGAGCAAGTATTATTTTGGTAGCAATGCACTGGTTGTTTGCTGCGATCGCATTTCGTAACGACAATTTTGCTACCCTGATTAAAGGTAAAGAACGCTTACTAATCCGCGATGGCGAGATTCAATGGAGTGCTATGCGAAAGAGTCATATTGGCGAACGTGACTTACTCGGAGCATTACGCAGTCAGGCAAAACTCACCGATGTTAACAAAGTACAAGAAGCTCGTTTAGAGCGCAACGGTGAAATTAGTGTAATTCCTCGTGATGGCTCTTCTAGTTAGATATTATACACCTTTCAAATTCACTTCTTTAATATTTCTAATTTCATAAAGTTTGTCACATTCTAGTCACCTTTATTTTTAATCCTAAAAGTAAATCGAATGACTGGAGTTACTCAAAATTTATGAAAAGGTTTTTTCCACACCAACTACAAATTCTGTTCTTAGGAATAGCATTTTTAATGCTAATAGTTGCTTGCCAACAAGCTCCGCAAGCAGACTCTTCTCCTACTCCCGGTACGCCTGTAGCGCAAACTAGCGCGAAATCAGTTCAACTAGCACCTTTACCTTATGATTATGCAGCCCTAGAACCACATATTGACGCTCAAACTATGCGGTTACATCACGATCGCCATCATCAAAGTTACGTGGACAATTTGAACAAAGCTTTGGCAAAACAACCAAACTTGCAAAATAGAACTGTGGAACAACTCTTGAGAGATTTAAACAGCGTTCCTGAAGATATTCGCACCGATGTTAGAAACAATGGTGGTGGTCATCTTAATCACACAATGTTTTGGCAAATTATGAGTCCGCAAGGTGGTGGCGATGCGACAGGTGCGATCGCTCAAGAAATCACCAAAACCTTTGGCAGTTTTCAACAATTTAAAGACCAATTTAATCAGGCGGCTAGCGATCGCTTTGGTAGTGGTTGGGTATGGTTAGTTCGTAACTCCAACGGGCAATTACAAATTACTACAACACCAAATCAAGATACACCAATTATGGATGGATCTTACCCAATTATGGGTAATGATGTCTGGGAACACGCTTATTACCTTAGATACCAAAATGAAAGAGCTAAATATTTAGATGCTTGGTGGAATGTTGTCAATTGGAACGAAATTAACAGGCGTTATCAACAATCATTAAATCAGGGTATATAGGAGGAGTATTTATGCAACGTCTATTAATGAGAAGTCCAGTAGCAGTTGCAGCCTTCTGGATTGGGTTGTATCTTCTACTTACCATTTTACCTCTGTTAGTTATGCTGCTACATTTAGTACCAGAGGGTCGGAGTTTTTGGATTGAATTTTCAGTAGCTCTCGGTTTCATTGGTTTAGCAATGATGGCATTGCAATTTGCCTTAACTGCTAGAATTAATCGCATTGAAGCTTCTTATGGAGTTGATATTATCCTGCAATTTCACCGCTATATCTCCTTAGTAGCCTTTGCTTTCATCATTATCCATCCCTTAATTTTGTTTGTCGTCGCTCCAGAAACACAACAATTATTAAATTTTTTCCAAGCACCTTGGCGAGCTAGATTTGCAGTAATCGCTACCTTGGCTTTAATACTTTTGGTAGTGACATCTATTTGGCGCAAGCGATTAAATATTCCTTATGAACCTTGGCGGACTGCTCATGGAATCTTTGCAGTTTGTGCTGTTGGTTTTGGATTAGCTCATGCTATTGGTGTTGGGTTTTATTTAGGTTTATTTTGGAAAAGTGTACTTTGGAGTGCGATCGCTCTATTCGCCTTATGGCTACTCATTTATGTCCGCGTTGTTAAACCTTGGTTAATGACTAGAAAGCCTTATTTAGTTGAAGAAGTAATTCCGCAAAAAGGTGATGTTTGGACATTGGCAGTAAGACCAATTGGACATGAAGGAATGCGTTTTCAACCCGGTCAATTTGCCTGGATTACTGTTGATATTTCACCTTTTCGGATGCGAGAACATCCCTTTTCTATGTCATCAAATGGCGATCGTCCAGAACGTTGGGAATTTAGCATCAAAGCATTAGGAGATTTCACCAATACTATTAAAGATATAAAACCAGGAACCAAAGCTTTTATTGATGGCCCTTATGGGGTATTTACGATCGATCGCTATTGGGATTCGGCTGGATTTGTAATGATCGCTGGTGGTATTGGTATTACCCCAATGATGAGTATGTTAGTTACTGCTGCTGAACGTAAGGACGATCGACCATTTTTATTAATTTATGCCAACAAAACTTGGGAAGATATCACCTTTCGAGAAGAACTCGACGCACTCAAAGAAAAGTTAGACCTAAAAATTGTTCATGTTTTAAGAAAACCATCAGAAGACTGGACAGGAGAAACAGGTTACGTTGACAAGGAACTTTTGCAACGTTATATCCCTCTTCATCGAGGCACTCGTCAATATTTCATTTGTGCCGCATCAAAAATGATGGATCAGGTAGAAATTGCGTTAGGTGAACTTGATGTTCCTGTTACTAATATTCATATCGAACACTTTAATCTTGTTTAATTAATTTGCTCATAAGGAGTTGATTATGCGTTACGCAATCATGCTGCAAATTGTCGGAATTATTACTATCATTCTCCTGGGTACAGCAGGCTTATTTGCTTGGTTACAACAACGTCCAACTCAGCCGCAAAACAGTGCTGAAAGTACTATAAAAATATAGTGTGTGTTAACTTTAGCAGTAAGGCAGAATAAATTTAAAAACTTACTTTTTTATTGTCACAAGCAGCAGCACCGAACAATAAAACGCCACTGATGAGAAATGGAGTTAGCTTGTTCAACATTTTTACTTCCTCAATTGCATCAAATTTACCTTTATTTCCAGCATGAGGAATCAATGTGACTAGAAAGTGATAATAAATTGCATTGTTAAGAAAATGCGATCGCTTTCATACCTCTTTAGTTCAATTAATCATTTTTTTATCACATTCGTAGTGTAAGTTTAGATTATTGAGACAATTTACTAAACCCCAAACTAGTTAGAACTCGCTCAAAATAATGAGTGAGTTTTTATTTTATCTGATATCGCACTAATTTCCTGACATCTTCACGAGACAGCCCCAACTTCTGGGCAATACTAGTTTCCACTTGCTCAAATTCAGTGATGGGAAACTCAAACTCTAACTTTTTTAGTGTAGAATCTACAGTTTTGACTTCAACTTGAGTCAGCCCTTCACTTTTTTTAATTTTTGCCTTAATTAATAGCACAGTCAGGGACAACTGCACATCTCGTTCTCTATCAGCTTGCAAGGTACTGACTGTTGTATAGGGTCTACTTAATACTTGGTCTTTAATCAAACTACCTCCTAACCAAAAAACCACCCCCAAAATAGGTAAAGGTAGCCAAAATTCCAGCCAAAGAGCATCGAAAACTCGCCGCCAAGGAGGTAAAGACATAAAGTGATCCCCATGATTTGCCAACTCTATTATAGAAATGAGAGAGAATCCTACCGCTGGAAGAAGCTTTCATTAAGCTAGTTGTTCTAATCTAAAGATAAGTGCCAAAAATACTTCTATACAGAAGATTTATTTAGGAAGCTATCTTATGAGAATATTGCTGGTAGAAGACGATCGACAACAATTAAATCCAATTCAAACGGTTTTGTCGAAAGCCGGACATACTGTTGATGGTATTCAAGAGGGAGAAACTGCTCAATGGCTGATTTCCCAGAAAGAGTACGATTTGTTAATTTTAGACTGGATATTACCTGATATTAGTGGTATTAACCTTTGTCGGGAGTATCGACAATCCGGTAAAACAGCACCTGTGCTAATTTTAACGGCTAAAGATACAACTTCCGATAAGGTAGCAGGCTTGGATGCGGGAGCAGATGATTATCTGGTCAAACCGATAGATATGATAGAACTTTTAGCCAGAGTGCGGGCTTTGGGAAGGCGATCGCCTCAATGGTTGGGAGACACACTTAACCTTGCTGATTTAAAACTACACTTGAATACTTTAACAATCGAACGTAATCAAGCAACTGTTAAATTATCCAGTCAGGAATCACAATTATTAGAATATTTCTTGCGTCACCCGCGTCATATTTTGACTAGAGATCAAATTGAACAGGCTTTATGGGAGTGGGGTAGCGAACCAGAAAGTAATGCAATCACCGCTTTGATCCGCCGACTCAGACAGCGTTTACAAGTGGTGGATGCAGCAGATTGGATAGAAACAATTTACGGAATGGGATATTCTTTCCATCCACCAGAAGAATCAAATCAAAATTAAGTTATTCTCCTATTTATCTACATTGATGTTTAACCGCAGCCGTCGCAATCTAGCACATTGGTTTACCCTATCAATGGGCAGTATTTTGTTTATTTTTGCAGGTATAATTTATTATCAAAAAGTAAATGATGAACTAGAAGCATTGGATCGATTGCTATATAAAAAAGCCAAGATTATGGCAGCAAGCGTGCGGTATGAATCTGTTCAAGGTCGATCGCAAGTTGGTTTAGACAATGTTCCACTTTTAGGCAATAATCCCCGACTATTAGAAAGTGAAATCCTTTATGCTCGCTGGTACAATTCTACAGGTCAATTAGTGCAATTTTATGGAATACCTCCATCAGTAAAATTAATGGATACAGATGAATTTTTTACCATGAAAATTACTAGCAACCAAATAGGAGAAAAACTTTCTGTTGAGTGGCTTCGTCAGGTAACGCTACCCGTTCAGCGCCAAGGAGTTGCGATCGGTTATCTTCAGATTGCCACTCCCATAACTCCTGTGCAAGAAAAGCTCGGAGAATTCTTACTAGTATTATCAATTAGTGTACCCGTAGCATTAGGAGTTATTAGTTTCACTGGTTTAATTTTGGGAGGAATAGCAATGAAGCCAATTCGTCAAGCTTACGAACAGCTTCAGCGTTTTACCTCAAATGCTTCTCACGAATTACGAACTCCTTTGGCAGCAATTCTTAGTAATGCACAAGCTGGACTGCTGTTTCCCGATGAAGATGGTACAGAACAGCGTTATCGCTTAGAACAGATAGTAGATATTACTAAATCGATCGCTACACTTGTCAATAATTTATTAGTGCTAGCTCGTCATGCCGGACGCTTAACTCCTGAGTCTTTAACAGAAGTTGATTTAACAAAATTGATGCAGGAATTGTGGGAGTTTTATGCACCCCAAGCTGCAACTAAAGATTTAACTCTTAAAAGCGATCTTCCACAACAACAAGTGATAATCTTAGCCGAGCCCTGACGGGGTGACAACAATCGGTAAACCCCTTACTGCGTGCGGGGTTTACCGATTGTTGTCAAAAAAAAAGAGGTCTGCTATTCTCAAGAAGACCTAATTAACGAAAATAATGAATTTATTACCATTATTTTACACCGAA
>NZ_JBHFNQ010000062.1:0-60190 GCF_041929345.1 Floridaenema aerugineum BLCC-F46 | reverse complement strand
TGTCGCCCTTGCACCAAGACAGGGCGAAGCATTCGGACAGTTATATATTGGTTGAGTTTCATAAATTGTCGCCCTTGCACCAAGACAGGGCGAAGCATTCGGACAGTTATATATTGGTTGAGTTTCATAAATTGTCGCCCTTGCACCAAGACAGGGCGAAGCATTCGGACAGTTATATATTGGTTGAGTTTCATAAATTGTCGCCCGAATGCTTCGCCCCTACACTA
The DNA here is from genome assembly GCF_041929345.1 of Floridaenema aerugineum BLCC-F46. NCBI lineage: Bacteria > Bacillati > Cyanobacteriota > Cyanophyceae > Aerosakkonematales > Aerosakkonemataceae > Floridanema > Floridanema aerugineum. The sequence goes on along the minus strand of NZ_JBHFNQ010000062.1, from coordinate 59,963 downwards.
CTTATCATTGCTTCCGACAGTTATCACAATGTCCACATTTCATCTTATCTGCTTCTTGGGAAAAGCCAAAAGCGTTTAACAGAAATTGCCAGCGACATTGGCGAGTCTGTAAATATTTCTCCATCTGTTTCGCTGCGTTGAATTGATTAGAACTTTGGCTTTTTTCCCCAGTTTTTATTATATAATTAAAAGGGTCAAGCCAGGATAATTTATTCATACTATGTAACAAGGATAAAGCTATTGCAGCTTCGGGAAATTTCCGGGAAATATCGTTAATATTGCCTTGTTTGGGTAGTTTGTTTAATAGCTGTTGGGCTTGTCGTTGTTGCGATCGCATTTTTCCCTCAAAAAACTCCCGTCTTTGCTTATCCCCAGAATCTAAAAATCCCGTCGGTTCACTCATTAATAATAACGCTTCGGAAACTTTCCCATCTCTCCCCGCCCGTCCGATTTCTTGCACATATTCCGAGAGTAATAATGGTGGTTGAAAATGGATTACCCACCTGACATCCGGTTTATTTATCCCCATTCCAAACGCCGAAGTACAAATTACAAAAGGTACTTTTCCCGAAATCCAATCTCTTTCCATTTCTCGCCGTTCTTGGGGATGTAAACCTGCGTGATAAGCTGCGGTTGTGCAAGCTTTTTTTCCCAACCATTCGGCAAGTTCTTCGCTATCTTTGCGAGTTCGCACATATACTAAACCCGCTTGTTTTGGTCTGGCTTGAATAAATTTTAGCAGTCGATGTTTCCGTCCGCAAGGTGTCCAAGCGATTTGGACTTTTAAGTTTAGATTATCTCGATAAGGATTGAGGCGGAAAATTTCTGGTTGTTGTAATTGTAATACGTTTTGAATAGTTTTTTGGGCGAAAGGATCTGCCGTTGCGGTGAAAGCTGCGATCGCCATTTTACTCCCCGTTGGTTTATCCTGAAGTAAAGCATCTCTTACCGTTCCCAACCGTCGATAAGCTGGGCGAAAAGTATCACCCCATTGCACCAAACAATGTGCTTCATCTAATATCAACCCATTAATTTTTAACTGTGGTTGCGCTAACCGTTCCCAAACAGGTTTACTCAGCAAAGTTTCAGGAGAAACATACAGTAATCTTAACCTTTTTTGTTCCAAAGCTGCTAAAATTTGCTTGCGTTCTCCCGGCGATAACTCACTATGTAAAAGTGCTGCGGGTAACTTCCGCTGACGCAACTCTTGCACCTGATTTTCCATCAAAGCTACCAAGGGCGAAACCACTAAAGTTAACCCAGTTTGTAGCAAAGCCGGAAGCTGAAAACAAATCGACTTTCCCCCACCAGTGGGCATAATAATCATTGCATCTTTTTGTGACAATAAGCAACGAATCACCTCGCCTTGTGGGGGACGAAAATCATCATAACCCCAAATATTTTGGAAAGTTTCCCTAACCCTTTCCCAAGACATAGAATCAGAAAAATCATCTGCGTTCATCTGCGTTCATCTGCATTCATCTGCGTTCTAAAAAATCATATATAATGGTACCTAAGAGCTAATCTTCCGCTCAACTTATTTGTGACAGTTATTGGTGCGTAATGTGGGCGTAAGATCCATATTTGTAATTAATTCAGTAAAATCATTAAGATTACTTATAACTTGCACCTTCCTGAATTCAGTTAAATTATTTTGTTCTCCGACTGTAAATTTTTTAGTTGTCAAAAGGATTACTGGAGATAAATAACCCAAAGATTTCCTGATTACTCTTACTACTTCAACTTCTTTTAATTCGGTAATTCTATCAACTAACACAATCAATTTAGGCTGATTTATGATAATTTGAAACATCAGTGAACTTAGGGAATCAGCAGTAATAATTTCCCAATTACCGAAGCTGTTAAAAGAGGTGGAAAATTTTTTCCACATAGGAGAATGCTGATTAATAATAAGCAATTTTTGAGTAGACATAGTTAAATTCCTGATTACTAAAAAAAAGAGTACCCATAAAAAATGAAGAACTGATGAAGAAGAGCAAAGTTTGAAACATAGTCAGTAGACCGAAAGATGAGAGCGATCGCTACAACAGCTGAGGTCTGCAAGGACTCGAAGGCCAAGAAAAATGTACTCAACAATACATTTTCCTGATATGCAGCCGAATATTACTAGCTGACATAAATTTTAGAAGTAGCTAATTGTTAAAATATTCTGATGATTTTCTGAAGATAGGTTTCTCTAAACCCTTCGGGGAAGCAAGCTACATCTGCGTTCATCCGCGTTCTAAAAAATGCCAAGAGCTTTTTTCAAAGCCTCTTGTACTAAAATCTGAATATCTGTTGGTAATATTCCTAACAGTTTCTGAAATATTGATTCACTTACAGTGGCAATTTTATCTGCTCTAATTAAAGATTGCTTTTTCAGACCTGTTTGGGGAAATTCGGGATGATTTTCGTCAATTAAAATCCAAGTATCGCGTAATTGGTCAACAGGTACTTTTGAGAAAATACCCACAATGATGAATTCTTCTCTATGAACTGCTAAAACAAGAGCAGGTCTGAGTTTTGTGGAAGTTAGATCGCTAAATGGAAACCGCACTAACCAAATTTCTGTAGGATTAGGTTTCGTCATTATAAATATCTTCCTCTGGATCGTTCCACTCTGCAAATCCTGTTTCTGCTAACCGCATCATTGCGAGATTTTCCACTCTTTCCTCAATATCTGCCATCAGTGCAATAATTTGTTCGACAGGTAGCTGGAAAATCATCTCTTTGATTTCTTCCTTAGTTAAATTTGATGTCATAACGTTTATCCCTTGAGATAAAGTTTATCCTAGCCTCATCTATTTGAATGATAATGATTCCGAGAAGATTTGACAACTATGCGATCGCCTTTAAAATTAATATATAATGAAACTTACCATTTCCACTTTTTCTTAAGCAAAAATGAATGAAGAGTTACAAAACAGATTTTCCATTAGCACTGACAAAGAGAAATTGAGCCTAGAAACAATTCACAACTTCCTAAAAAACTCCTATTGGGCAGAAAACATACCTTTATCAGTTGTCGAAAAATGTATTGAGAACTCTTTCTGTTTTGGAGTTTATGAAGGTGAGAAACAAGTAGGATTTGGTAGATTAATTACAGATTATGCGACTTTTGCTTATTTTTCCGATGTGTTTATTTTAGAAGAATATCGCGGTTTAGGTTTGGGTAAATGGTTAGTTGAAACAATGTTACAACATCCCGAAGTGCAAGGTTTGCGCCGATGGTTGTTAGTGACGAAAGACGCACAGGAACTTTATCGCCAATTTGGGTTTCAAGAGGTGAAGAGTTCTGATTCCTTTGCGTTGATGGAGATTGTTAAAAGGGATGTTTATCAACGGTAGATTCTAACAGTAGTCAGAAATTCAGACCTTGATACTGTTGAGTAGATTTATGGTCTGACGCACCCTACAACTAACTGCATCATTGTGAGATTTTCCACTCTTTCCTCAATATCTGCCATCAGTGCAATAATTTGTTCGACAGGTAGCTGGAAAATCATCTTTTTGATTTCTTCTTCAGTTAAATTTGATGTCATAACGGTTATTACTTGAAAGTAAAATTGATTTTGTGCAAAAATTTTATCTAACCAACCTTTTTTGTGACTAACTCGCGCTTGATTGCCGAAAAAGCTGATTCTTCGAGTTCAATTCGCTCTTTAATTATCCGTGCAATCCAGTCTTGAACTTCTTCCGAATGTAAGTTAGCAACAAAAGCTATTCTTGCTGCGAGTTCTGAGGGAATTTGTACAAAATTTGGCTGTTTTTGAGATACTTGAATCGGTGCTTCCCATGCTGAATCATCATCGGCTTCTGCGATTACAATTTCGTCAATTTCCGCTTCAGAAAATTTTGATAGTTCTGACATTTTTAATCCTCTTACTCATCGGGTAAACTTTCAATCTCATCCCCAATTAAATCGGGTAAATCTTCTGTATGTACGTGCAAGTGAGAGACTGCGCCAGTTAGTTCAGCTAGAATATCGCCTTTTTGATCGTCTGTTAGATTAGGTAATTTTAGTTGTGTTAGTAGAAATAGCACTGTTTCGCATTCTTCTCCTAATTCGTTTAACAAAACTGAGAGAGTAGAATTAATTTTTGATAGGTTACTAATTTTTGAAACCATTATCATGCCTCGGCAGCAACGTCAACTACAAACAGGATACTCTTATCACGTTACAACTCGCTGCAACAACCGCGAGTTTCGCCTAACACGATTAGAATGTCGAGAAGTGTTTCTTTACGCCATTAAAAAAGCACAGCACAAATACCAATTTAAACTCTTTGCTCTTTGTATAATGAGCAATCACGTTCATTATTTGCTACAACCTGCACAAGCAGAAGATTTACCGAAAATTATGCACTGGTTGAATTGGTACACTGCGATGTGTTTTAATCGAATGCTGAATCGTACCGGGCATTTTTGGGAAAAACGCTATCACAGTACGGGTTTTCCTAACACCGATAAGCGCAGGGCTTTAAATACTTTACGCTACATTCACGCCAACCCGAAAGCAGCGGGAATCCAACAAGGGTTTTTCTATGATTTCAGCAATTATGGCATTCACGATAGATTAGGCGATGATGGGATTACTCAATGGCATCCCGCTTTTTTGTCTCTCGGTAAAACTCTGGATGAATGCGCTGCTAAATATCGAGGTTTCTGTAAAAAATATCGCCCTTTGCCAAAATCAGACAAGAAAAATCATTGGGGTAGTCGTCTGTTAGCGGGAATGAAAATTAAATGCAAAGCCAAAAAATCCGCCCCTGGACAGATGTGCTTTCCTTGGGGCGAGTGGGAAGCAACTGACCCGGAAATTGCAGAGGTGGCAGAAAAGTTTATTCAGGCTAATTCCTTTTATCCGACCTCGGTGCCAGGTATCGGAAAGCCAGAATCCTCATAGCTTCGAGCAAATTCCCTCTGTTGCAATTCTTAAAAATTTTCGGAAAGCCTTATAGGTTACAATTTACAAGTCTCGACGCGAGAGAAGAGAGAACCACCCACAATCCCAACCACACCCCACCACCACAGACACGGGAGTTGGCCCCCAGGGGCATTTAGGGAGAAGGTGAGGTCATCGTATGATTTCCAGGTGTCTTTTTTCATCTCATACCAGCCTACGCGATCGGCAAACTTCTTGTAAATCTCCCAATCATACTCTCCAGGTTTTCCCCCGACACTTTCCCAAATGCGCTTTTGTACAGAAAAACCAAAGCGCCCATTGCTGTATTTTACCCAAAGTCGGTCAATGGTGCGAAGGTCGGTACAGGGAAAATTTTCGATATGTTCGACATTTAAGTAACCTTCCTTTTCCCTTCCAGCAACTTTAAGCATTACTTTAGCAGTTTCTAAATCCGCCTCTCGCCAATTTCCCGCTTTGAGTAAATCCCGTAAATTCTGGTAATCTACCCCTTTATCCGTACTTAAATCATCCGAATCAGACTCAAATAATCTCAACCATTCCGATACCGACTGCGGACGATTTTCCGCTTGTAACTTCATTCCCTCTAGAATACTGTTCCGCACCAACTCACTAACATTATTGGGTATCACCAAAGAATCTCTCAAAACTCTGTTAGGAGAAGGAGGCGGAGTTTTTGCAGTTAACAAACAATAAAGCGTCGCAGCTAAAGCATAAACATCAGTAAACTCTCCTCGATGTTCTTGTTCATCATACTGCTCAAGCGGTGCAAAACCAGGAGTTAGCGCCCAAGTATGCGTTTGAGTAAGATTAGGAATAAACTCTCTAGCAATGCCAAAATCAATTAAAACTGCTTCCGAAACATGAGAACGCACCATAATATTATGTGGTTTCAAATCCCGATGCAGCAAACCTTTATCATGAACAACAGTTAACGCCTCACCAATTTGCCGAATATAACGCAAAGCTTCCGCTTCCGGCAGACAACCACGACTTTTTACCCGTTTCCATAAATCCTCCCCCGCAACATATTCCATCGCAATGCAGGGAAGCGAGTCGTGATGAAACACATTTTCAATCTGAACAATGTGAGGATGTCTGCAAACTGCAAGTCGTAACGCCTCATCTCGGAAATCATGCTGATACTTTTCCCGAAAATCAGCAAAATCTGGGTTAGTCATCACCTCATCTTTCAAGGTTTTGATTACCACCAACTCGCCTTTTCGGTTTTTCGCCAAATAGGTGATGCCAAAACCACCCTCGCCTAGCTTGCTTTCGATAATATAGCGGTTTCCGTATAAATTTGTACCTGTCGGCAAAACCATGACCGAATTTTAATAGGTTACTGAATTAAATTGTGACATATAGTATAGGGCGAATGGAATTTGTGAATATAGGGCGAATGGAATTCGCATCTACACAGACAAAACCTGCCTTCGCAGGTTACGGAGATTATATATTGTTTAGTCCGCGTAGGCGGACTTTGTTTGTGTAGCGGTGATTTTAATCGCCCAATTTATTCGGTGTTACCTGTACAGGCGACGATGGTGAGGGGGAATTTTCCGTTGGCGGCGAATTTGGTCTTAACCAAGCCAAAATCGCTACAATTACGCCTAAAACAGCTGCTATTGCGCCCATTGCTGCTATCCATTCCAATGTATTCCAATTCGGCAAGTTAACCTTTGCAGACTTCAACCCCAATAAATTTAACCATTCCTGCATTGTTTGGGGTCTTTCTTCTGGCGCTAACCTCATACCTTCGCGAATTGCTTCATCTACTTTATCACTAATTTGGGAATTGATTTGTTTTGGTGGCACTAATTTGGCTTTATTTCGGCTGCGTTTTTCCGCACTTGGCGGCACTTCTTTTGTCAATAAAAAATAAAGAGTCGCCGCCAATGAATAAACATCAGTATAAGCCCCCCGTTCTGCATTCACATCGTAAAGTTCCATCGGTGCAAAACCATCAACGGTTGTTGCATTAACGGTAGTCAAAGGGTTATCAAATCCCTTAGCTAAACCGAAATCAATTAACACCGCTTCCGATTTACCATCGCGGATCATAATATTATCTGGTTTGATATCTCGATGCACCAATTCATTTTTGTGAACTACTTGCAACGCTTCCCCAATTTGGCGAATATAGGGTAAAATCTCGGCTTCAGACCAAATTTTTGTGGTGAGTTTACCTAAGTCTTTCCCTGGAATATACTCCATAACTAAGCAAACTAATCGGCCTTCCCGAAAAATTTCTTTAATTTGAACAATATGCGGGTGTTTGCACCTAGCTAAATTCACTGCTTCTTGGTAAAATTTCTCCTGAAGCCGATCGATTTCCGGTTGAGTTAATTGATTGAGTAAGTCGTCGCTAAGAGTTTTAATTACCCATTTTTGATCTTTGGCATCTTTAGCAAGATAGGTAACGCCAAAGCGCCCTTTACCCAACTCTCGATCAATAGTATATTTGCCATTATTTAATTTATCTCCGGGTTGAAAAGCCATATTTTAGATTTGCCTGACTAATCCATTGTTGTACCATATAGTCTAACTTGTCTGCCAAGGGATCTAGTTTCTCTGTAGATTTTAGGTGAGGATAATCTGTTTCAATCCAGTTTTTTACCTGTTTTTGCCAAGCATTATTTCCTACCATTGATAACCGTTTTTACGCCCCCAATCTAACCAAATATTAATCATTGCGTCAGTTTTACCCCTTAATTCTACGGGTATAGGATCGTGCCTAGTAATTGATTGCAAAGCCCAAAACCATCGTCCAGATTTTCGCTCTAATTCTCTTAATAATAAAGGGATAACATCTTTACCCATGCCGATAATTTGTTGATACGCAGGGTGTAAAATCAATTCGGTAGAAGCTGAAATTCCTCTTGTTTCTTCTTGCCATTGATTAACTAATTCTCGAAAAATTGTTTCGATTTCTGCTGGAGTTAAAGTTTGATTGGCAAACATTGAAAATAAATTTAATAAAAACCCAATCCAATATTTAATTGTAGCATAACAGGATTATAAATGTGAATTTTTTATTACCAAATTAACATTTTTCCTAACATAAATAAAAAATAATTTAAACTTCCGAAACTTGAATATCTCGGAAGTTATTCTTTTAATTATTGCAATTAGTTAATTAGACCATAGAAGGGCGATCAAACTGAACTAACAAAAGTTACAGCCCGCAGTTCTTCTTGAAAAATCCGGCGTAGAGTATCTTCATCTAAGGGGAGTTTGGTTTGATCAAGATATTGTCGTAACGCTTGATTGATCATTGTTTGATAACCTTTCCCTTCAGCGTCTCCTTTTTGTCTAAACGCTTCCAGAATATCATTATCAATATAAATGGTAATGCGAGTTTTACCTTCTTGTGGGATAATTGCACCCCGTTTAGCCTGATCAAAATCATATTCCGGTTTCATATTCACGTCTCTCCTTAGAAGTAGCAGGACGGGCAGAAATTAAGCGAATGTTATCACCTCGATAGGTATAGACTACCACTAGCAACCGCCAAAGGTGATCCATGCCCATAACAATAAATCGCTGTTCACCTTTTGCCGATCGATCTTCAAAAGAAAGTGCATAAGGATCGAACAACACAGCCTCAGCATCAGAAAAACTTACTCCGTGTTTTTGTAAATTGCTTTTAGCTTTTTCAGGATTCCATTCAACTGGCATACATATATTATATGTATGTGTGAGAATTATGTCTAAATTTATTTAGGGTTTGCTGAATAATTTATCTCTGAGGGATAGGAGTTCTAGATCGATCGCACAGCAATGGAGGTAGAACCTCCAAAACTGCATTCCCAGGTTGAACCTGGGAACGAGAAAATAGAACTTAGGCAAAAACAGATAACTTAAATCTACATCTGTGGTTAAAAAAAAGCACGAAAGGAAACCTCCCTTCGTGCCAAAAATTAACCTTTCAAAACCTAAACAGAAGCAGCAGCAGAAGTATTTCCCTCAGCTTTACCAGCTTCCTCTTGCTTTTTCAACGCCGCATAAAGACGATTCAAAGCATTAATATATGCTTGGGCAGAAGCGACAATAATATCAGTATTTGCCGAATGACCAGAGAAAATTCTTTCTCCATACTTCAACCGAATAGTAACTTCCCCGATCGCATCAATACCCGCAGTCACCGACTGAACAGAAAACTCAATTAACTGATTCGGCACATTTACCACCCGATTAATTGCTTTATAAACTGCATCAACAGGGCCAGTACCGATCGCCGCATCAGTCAACTCTTCCCCTTCAGGAGTTCGCAAAGTTACTGTTGCCGTTGGACAAGCATTACTACCACAAGAAACCTGTACTAATTCTACCCTAAAAAGGTCAGGCGCTTGCTGAATTTCATCATTAACAATTGCTTCCAAATCCCAATCAGAAATCTCTTTCTTCTTGTCAGCAACTTCCTTAAATCTGATGAAAGCTTTGTTTAAATCGCCTTCTGCAAGTTCAAAACCCAACTCTTTCAACCGCGCCCCAAAAGCATGACGACCGGAATGTTTACCCAAGACAATTTGATTGTTATTTAAACCAATCAATTGGGCATCCATAATTTCGTAGGTGAGTTTATTTTTCAAAACTCCATCTTGGTGAATGCCAGATTCATGGGCGAAAGCATTCGCGCCAACGATCGCCTTATTCGGTTGTACCAACATCCCAGTTAAATTAGAAACTAACCGCGATGTTTTGTAAATTTGCTGAGTGTCAATATTAGTTAATGGTGCTTCCGAATCTACCGGACGACCCAAGTAAGGATTGTAATATTGTCGCCTTACATGAAGCGCCATGACTAACTCTTCTAAAGCAGCATTTCCCGCCCGTTCACCAATACCATTAATGGTGCATTCTAATTGTCTGGCACCATTTTTTACTGCTTCCAAAAAGTTAGCAACTGCTAAACCTAAATCATTGTGTCCGTGAACCGAAATAATCGCTTTGTCGATGTTGGGAACGTTTTCTTTAATCCCTTTAATTATCGCCCCAAATTCAGCAGGTGTGGTATAACCAACGGTGTCGGGAATGTTAACTGTAGTTGCGCCAGCTGCGATCGCCACCTCCAACACCTGATACAAAAATTCTGGATCGCTTCGTCCTGCATCTTCTGGGGAGAATTCCACATCATCCACAAAGGATTTAGCATAAGCAACCATTTCTTCGGTAATTGCTAAAACTTCCGATCGCGTCTTTTTCAACTTATACTTTAAGTGAATATCAGAAGTAGCAATAAAGGTGTGAATTCGCGGTTTTGCCGCAGGTTTTAAAGCTTCGGCAGCGGTTTGAATATCCTTTTGTACGGCCCTTGCCAAACTACAAATAGTCGGCCCATCTGGAGTTCCTACAGTTTGGGCTATTCGATTTACCGCCTCAAAATCTCCCGGACTCGCTACCGCAAATCCCGCTTCAATAATATCAACTCCCAAACGTGCTAATTGCTTGGCAATCAACAATTTTTCATCTACGTTTAAAGTCGCGCCGGGACACTGTTCCCCATCGCGCAAAGTGGTATCGAAGATAATAATTCGATCGGGTTTTGGGTTCATTTTTTCAGCCTCCTGTAACTGAAAATGGCTAACAGTTAAAACTTTTTCATTACTTATCATTTGCGAATAAGTAATAGGTAACTGACTTTTGGCAATCTACCATTCACCAATTACCTAATAGCTTTTTAACCATTTATTCTTGACCTAGACGTAACATCTATTACCAATTACCGCCATTAATAATCGATTTTCTCAATGTGTGCGCGAATATCATTTAGGTCGATGTATCTATCTGTGGCATTACGTAATTCTCTAGCAATCATTCCTTCAGTAGAAACTACTGTGATATGAGTATTTTTTGACCGGAGAAGTTCGATCGCCCTTTCAAAATCTCCATCTCCGCTAAACAAAACAACTTGATCGTATTGATCGACAGTATTAAACATATCCACAACGATTTCTATATCTAAATTTGCCTTTTGTGAATATCTCCCAGAACTATCATCGTAATACTCCTTAAGAATCTTTGTCCGAACTGTGTAACCCAAACTAATTAACGCATCCCTGAATCCTCTTTGATCTTGCGGATCTTTTAATCCTGTATACCAAAAAGCATTGATTAGATTTATATCTGGATCGTTAGTGAAATACTGCAAAACACGACGGGGATCGAAAAACCAACCATTTTTTTGTTGGGCGTAGAACATATTGTTCCCGTCTACAAAAATAGAAAGACGGTTCTTGGAATTAGCCATAGAAACTTACTGCTAAAATTTGTAGAAAACTATTTAAGTGGAATACTCAATTATAGCAACTCTGCCTAACCAAAGTTAATAAGAAGTCTTTTACTAGCTAGTCAAACCTTTATTTATACTTCTTCAAGCTTAGAAATTGTCTATATAATCGAGCTTCAAACGAGCGGATTGACTTCCATAGAGTGCGCTGCGGACTGATCATCCTATTTTCACTCTACTTTACTAAATTTATTGAGTTGATTGCTTTTTAGCCTCCATCTTAGTCCATATTTTCCTCCCCCAGTAAATTTACTGAATTTTGTTTTATCTCTAGCCTAGCTCTATGAGAGCCGAATTGCCTGGGATCACCTGTTTTAGCATTTTAACTCTGGAAAGCTAATTCTACTAACTAGGCTACTTGACAAAAAGTATATTTTACCTACTTGTTTAACCTGAAGGGTAAGTTAGTCGTTTTCCATCAGTTACTTCCTCTTAACATTTCTAAGTAATACTAGCCTAGCGATGTTTCACCACAACTACAGGCTTGTGTATGTAGTCAGGTTAGGACAGAAGGTGTACCAAGGTCAAGAAGCCAAACTATTCATTTCTAAGTATGACAGGAGGGATATAAGTTAAGTTTCCACTGCTATTGGCTTTTATGACTATCCTATCTGAGTTTGAAATAATGTAACTATTTAAGTTACTTTTTGGACAATTTCAGTGGGGCTTGACTAATTTAAGTAAACGTCGATACTAGAAAATTAGTTACACTGCTGTTCTAATTTTGAGTTATCATTAAAATTTTTAATTGCCAGTTGCTTATATTTACCACTATTCTCTTAATGTTGCAATAAATTTAAGTTTTATGTCCGATAATCAAACTGATACTACAATCAATCAGGAGAAAACAAATTGCCAGGATTCCGGTTCGATAAATTCCGGATCGCCACAAGTTTTACCGATAATTTGTATAAAAAAACACAAAAAATTTAGTAAAGGATATAGGAGATAAACTTCCGATAGCAGTTATACTAAGCAGAGAGTTAATTTTTCTAAAGATCTGGGAACAAAATCCAGAAATTACCTTTTGCCGATCGCAGCCAAAAAGTGTGATGAGTTAAGTGAAGCAAAATATACCTGTGGTAATAAAGAAATAAAGAGCCAAGTAGCTATTCTAAATAAGGAATGAACAAATAAAATTGAAAACTTAGAGATAATAAATACTCAACTCAAGATGAGAGGTAAGATATGCCATTAAAACCAACCGTAGCCTCCAGTAAGTTAGCTCAGTCTACTACAGAACTTCCCTCAGTTAAAAGCAAATTAACTAGCGCTAAATCCAGAGGTAAATCTTTGCAGAGTAATCGTTTTCATCGTTGGGGTAATATGGTTGCCGGAGTGTGGGTGATAGCAGCAGCGATCGCTACAGGAATGAACCCGCAAGTAGTGCAGAAAGTTGAAAACGAAATGCAAAACATATTTTTTCAACTGCGAGGGCCAATTGTTCCACCTAATAACATAGTGATTTTAGCGATCGACAATGACACATTATCAATACCCCGACAACTATATCAAATTGCTCCCAAAGATAACGCTAGTTTAGAGCCATTACAAAGCTTTCCTTTCCCAAGAACAGCTTATGCACAAGTAATAGATAAACTGATGGCAGCCGGGGCAAAATCTGTAGCTGTAAATATAGAATTTATTAATCCTAGCAGTTATGGAGCAGCAGACGATCGCCGCTTGCAACAAACATTACAGCGCTTTGCAGGTCGGATTACCTTACCAGCAGCTTACGATGAATACAACACTCCTACCGGACTACAAGTACAACTAATAGAACCATTACCGCTATTACAAACAAATCCAATTTCTCTGGGTTCAATTAATTATTTATTAGAGGCAAATGGGAAAATTCACCGTTTTACTAACGCCTATCGTCAGAAATTAGCAGCAAATTATCAACACCAGCTACAAGCAACTGACAACCTGAAATTAAAGAAAGCTGGGTTTGATTTTGCCGAAGCAACATTACAAGCAGCGAAAATAAATTATCCGCCAGCCAAAGGCGATCGGATAAATTTCTTCGGTTCCAAAGGAACATTTAAACAAATTTCGTTTTGGCAAGTATTAGATCCAAGAGAAGGGAAAAAAATACTTTCTGAATTTCAAGACAAAATTGTATTAATTGGAGCCACTGATACCAGCTTAAAAGATTTTTATCCAACAGCATTTTCTTCAGAAATGCCTGGAGTAGAAATTCATGCCAATGCGATCGCCACCTTGCAGCAAGGAACAGCCCTCGCCAAAGCAATTTCCAATCGATTTATCGAAGCAATAGTTGTACTGATAGGTGTGGGAGGGGCAGCGATAATACTCAACAAACAAAAAAGTAACATTAATAGATTAAGCTACACAATAGGCATGATAATTGCCTGGGGAAGTATTAGTTATATAGCCTTTAATCACGGGTACAAAATATTACCAACAGCCGTACCAACGATCGCGATCGTCCTCACCGGAATTAGCTACTCAACCACCGAAGCAGCCCAAGAAAAAGTGAAAAAACTCTTACTCCATGAAACCTTAAAGAGATATGCAAATTCAGCGATCGTCAAACAAATTATCAGCCAACAAGACGATCTAGCCGACCTACTTCCCATAAAAGACCTAGAATCATCCAGCAAAAAAATTGGTGGTCGCTACGAAATCATTAAAATATTGGGTGCAGGAGGATTTGGCGAAACCTACATAGCCCAAGACACCCAGCGACCGGGCAATCCCTTATGTGTAGTCAAACAACTTAAACCAGACATTTATAACCCCAAACATTTAGACCTAGCTAAACGTTTATTTCCGCGAGAAGCAGAAACCTTAGAAAGGCTAGGTAAACATGACCAAATTCCCCAACTTTTAGCTTACTTTGAAGAAAATGAAGAATTTTACCTAGTCCAAGAATTTATTGATGGACATTCCTTAGAAGACGAATTACCACAAGGTAAGCAAGTTCCCGAAGGCGAAGTCATCAATATGTTAAAAGAGCTCTTAACAGTATTAGAATTCGTCCATAATAACGGAGTTATTCACCGAGACATTAAACCCAACAACATAATTAGACGACACTCAGATCAGAAATTAGTCCTCATTGACTTCGGTGCAGTCAAACAAATTAGCACTCAAGTACTAAACAGTGACGGGTCAACTCGCTTCACAGTCGCCATTGGTACACAAGGATATGCACCATCAGAACAATGTAGCGGTAGACCAAGACCAAACAGCGACATCTACGCATTAGGAATGACCGCAATTAAAGCCCTCACAGGAGTATCTCCTACACAATTAATTCAAGACCCAAAAACAGGAGAAATCTTGTGGACGCATAAAGTGCAAATTAGCCCAGAACTAGCAGCTATAGTCAGCAAAATGGTGTATTCCGATTTTAATCAAAGGTATCAGACCGCAACAGAAGTAATAGAAGATCTTTTAGAGTTAACCAACTCTCCTAATCATGCTTTGCCTGCAACCAAAAATACACCAGAAAAAACAGATTACCTAGAATTAAACCTTCCTACGAGAAACTGGTCAGAAGCTTCACTGGAAATCACAGATGCTTCAGAAGAGGAAATAGAGACCAAAAACTGGACAAATGATTCGTTAGATATAACAGATTTTTCAGAGATTAATACTCCCACAAAAAACTGGTCTGTCGAATCTCAAACCTTTTCCCTACCGCCTAACAATTAAATTATCACTAATCAGAAAAACTATTTCTTAAAAACTGGTAAACGCCAATAGGTTTTCTGATAACAAAATAAATTAAAGCCCACTAAAGCGCCGATTCAGTATTCAAGATAACCTGGAAAACAGGTTTCTATGATTACTAAATCGGCGTTTTAGTGCAGCACATCGTAACTAGACCAACCACACACACCAGCTTAAGGGTGTGGTCAAAAGTATTTGGGAAATCGCCAACGGGTTAAAACCCGTTAACTTAAGCCTCTGGTCGTGGCGGTGGCGCAGGCGGCGGTGGCGCAGGCGGTGGTGGCGCAGGCGGCGGTGGCGCAGGCGGCGGTGGCACAGGCGGTGGTGGTTCTATGGGTGGCGCAGGCAGCGGTGGCGCAGGCGCGGGTGGTGGTTCTACGGGTGGCGCAGGCGGCGGTGGTTCTATGGGTGGCGCAGGCGGCGGTGGCACAGGCGGTGGTGGTTCTATGGGTGGCGCAGGCGGCGGTGGCGCAGGCGGCGGTGGCACAGGCGGTGGTGGTTCTATGGGTGGCGCAGGCGGCGGTGGCGCAGGCGGCGGTGGCACAGGCGGCGGTGGTTCTATGGGTGGCGCAGGCGGCGGTGGTTCTATGGGTGGCGCAGGTGGCGGTGGCGCAGGCGGCGGTGGCGCAGGCGGCGGTGGCGGTGGCACAGGCGCGGGTGGTGGTTCTACGGGTGGCGCAGGCAGCGGTGGCGCAGGCGCGGGTGGTGGTTCTACGGGTGGCGCAGGCGGCGGTGGCGCAGGCGGCGGTGGCGCAGGCGGCGGTGGCGCAGGCGCGGGTGGCAGAGGCGGCGGTGGCAGAGGCGGCGGTGGCGCAGGCGGCGGTGGCGCAGGCGGCGGTGGCGCAGGCGGCGGTGGCGCAGGCGGTGGTGGTGCTTCTACGGGTGGCGCAGGCGGCGGTGGCGCAGGCGGCGGTGGTGGTTCTACGGGTGGCGCAGGCGGCGGTGGTGTGGGTGATTGATTAAACAAAACCTCCCCAGCTTCAACGGGAGGGAATGATTCTAAAGGATTTCTATCTATAGGTGAATTGTTTGGAAAAGGCAGATTCGGTTCAGGGAGGATAATTTTAGATTCATCAAAGGCTAGTGATAGATCGCAATTTGAGGTATTCCCGGAACTAACAGCAGGAGAAAAAGAAATTTGTAATTGGAAAGACTCATCTACTGCTCGGCTTTCCTGCTTTCCCGCAACGCCAGAAGCAGCGCATCGCAGCACAACTTGGTATGGGTTTGATATATTTGTGGGAAGGCGGACAAAAGCTGGAGTTTCTAGAATACCCCTACCAGTTATAGGAGGCTGAGCAGCTAAAGCTGTGGAAGTTTCGGCTTGAACTTGTGCTCTTGCGGGATCGGTTGGAACTTGGTTTGTTAATTCAGTTAGATTGAGCCCTCTGGTTAATTCACTAGTTTCATAAAAAGTTTTCAGATCAAAATCATATATGCCTGTAATTCTGTCTTTTTCAATGACTGCTAACTGTCCTGCTCGCAGTCCTTCTCGTTGTGAGCCACTGTTGTTAAATACTTCTATGTTGCTATCTGTGAGAGCGCCTACGATCGTAGTATTTGTATTAGGAATGTAGCGTACAAATAAGGCAGATCCTCGAATTCCTGCTCTAGCGTTAGGCGTTTGCACGCGAGTTTCACCACGTCCAGGCGGAATCAGCAGCAGCATCGTACCGTTATTCAACCGAAAAGTACGGGTATTGGGTAAAAACAAAAATACTGCTTGTTGACCAATGCGGGCTAAAGAACCATCATTGAAGCGTAATTCTGCTAAAGATTCTGGCCCTGTTGCCAGGGAATCTCCGGGACTGACTCGATCGTATATTCTGGCAGGTCGTCCTCCTTGATTTTGCGGAATCAGCCGCACTAAATTACGTATACTTTCAACAAGGGCTCTGGTTAAAGGCGTTTGAGCACGTACCGCATTGGGTAGTGAGAAGGCTATAATGCCCCATACAATTACGCCCAGAAGCAGAATAAACTTTTGAGACATGGATCTACCTCAGCAAGAAAACCCGTACCATCGTCGCATTGGAATAGCCGCTTTAGCCTCATACTACTAAAGATAAGGTCTTTAGTGTCTGGCTTGATTACACTTTTGGGTATATTAAATCAGCCATTTAAGCGTCATTCCTTTTGTAAGGTCTAGGTGTTGATACTAATTTAATCCAACTTTGTGGGTGATGTTAGGTTGAGAATTAATTACAACTCAGCATTTAGCTGTCAATCTCGTTCCGGGAGTGCCATTATTAGCAAGCTAAAAGTTTCTTTACCGCACTATTTAGAACCACAGCGGCAACCTAAAGAAAGTCTTTTTTTCTGGTTGTTTTTACTGTCTAGTGGTGTTGCTTGTTTGACTTTGGATTTGAATGCTGCTGTCGCTAGTCCAGGCACTTTGGAAAGAGAGTCTTTTGCTCCTGATTTTTCCGGGGAAAGTTTACGTCATCAGGCTCCTAATTTACCACTGATTTCTTACGAAAAAACTGTGTTGGGTTCGGTAAGTAAGTCCGCAGCAGATTTGCAAATTCCAGGTTTAGCGGTAAAGCTCGATCGCGTGGTGACTGTCGAAAGTTTAGCAGTGGATGATATTCCAGCAAATAATCTGTCTGATTCTGATTCTTCTGTGGCGCAAACGGAAACACAATCAACACCAGAGAATGTAGAGGTTGATCCAGATTTAGGTAGGTTGCGGTTGCGGTTACAAAGGGTTCCGCCTACGGAACGCCAACCTGTTTTATATTTTGTTCCTACGCTAAATTTCTCCCGCAGCAATAATCTTTTTTTTAGTATTGATCCGGTTACGGATTCACAGTTTTCCCCTGGATTTCTGTTTTGGTCAACGCCAAAGATTGGTGAGAGGACTTGGTTAAGTTTTTCTTTGGATGGGAACTTGACTCGTTATTTTAAGGAGTCTCAGTTTGATTATAATTTGGTGCGGTTTAAAACGGGTGTTCGTCAGCAGTTAAATTCTCGAATGACTGGGGAAGTTGGTTGGTATAATCAACAGCTGTTTCGGACTAATGGCGATCGCTTTTTGCAGGAAAATTTCTTCTATTTGTGGCTATCACGACGAGATTTTATCACTCCAAAATTAGAACTTTTTTCTTATTATAATGTGGCTCTGGATTTGGCTGACCCGGACGATCGCAGTCGGTTTACTCACTTTTTAACTCTCTATTTAGGTTACTATGTTCGCCCAAGTTTTCAAGTCGGTGTAGAATACCAATTTTTCCTCTCTGACTACACTAAAGTACAGCGTCTAGATTACTTTAGTCGCTTTCTGGGTCGGGTGACTTACAGTATAAATCGCCAGAACCAATTAATTTTTAAGTTTGGCTTTAGTACGGGAGATTCTTCGGAGAACTTCTTGAATTACAATGATTGGTTATTTAATCTCACTTACAGTATCAACTTTCCGATTTATTAAGATAAGAACACCAATCACTCCAACTACCTGCGTACAGTTTAGCAGTTTTAATCCCCGCTATTTCTAATGAGAGTAAGTTGACGCAAGCTGTCACCCCAGAACCGCAATAAACAATAATTTCTTCGGCGTTTTCTACCTCTGACCAACGGCTTTTTTGTGCTTCTGGTGGTTTGGCGTTTCCTTGTTCGTCTGTGACTTCTTGCCAAGGATAGTTTACTGCACCGGGAATATGTCCGGCGATCGGATCTATTGGTTCTTTTTCCCCTCGGTAACGTTCGCCTTCTCGCGAGTCAACTAAGACAACTTGGGGTAAATCTTTGCGGGTTTTTACTGTTTCAATATCGACTACCATTGGCGATCGCAAATTCACCACAAATCTCCCCGGTTTACCAGTTGGTATCGCATCTGACACCGGATAATTACCATTCACCCAAGACTTCCACCCACCATCTAACAAAGCTACTTTGTCATGTCCCAAATAGCGCAATAACCACCATAAACGCGCCGCAAAACCAAACCGCGAATCATCATAAGCAACAACTAAAGTTTCCTGAGAATTGACTCCAATTGCTGCTAACTTTTGGGCTAATTTTTCTATGTTAGGTAACGGATGTCTTCCGCCATGTTCTCCCACTGGCGAGGAAAGGTCTTGATTCAAATCAAGATAGAATGCACCAGCAATATGACTAGTTTGATATTGTTTGCGTCCTAATTCTGGATCGGCTAACGAAAAACGACAATCCACAATGATAATTTGGGGATCTTCGAGATGTTCAGATAGCCATTGGGGAGAAACAATTAAAGGAGTGTCAGACATTGGCGATACTTTGGCTGGATTTTAGTAAAATTAGCTGATTAAAGTATATTGGCTGCAACTAGAGTTGGCAAGCGGGGTGGGTTCACAGCGGGTAAAGTGGGATGGGGGAAAAGCGTAAGCTTAACTCTGAAAGTCAAAGGTTAAGATAAAATCGAAAATCAATCTGACAGATCTCAAGCAACGGAGACTAGCAACTTGGTCGCCTCTAAAGACACACCAGCAAAGACAGAACAACAGCCTTTTATCACCGACCAGGCTGTACTAGAAAAAATCATTATCAGCAAGCTAAATACTCGCATTTATCCGCGTGGAGAATTGGTACTGCCTTGCGTGCCATCCATGCTAGATAATTACATGAAGAGACTGGAAACACTCTTTGAAACCTTTGGTAGACCTTTTTCACAAGCAGAATTAGATCAGTTGCGTCAGATTCTTAGTAAAAGACTACAGCAAGGATTTGAAGTTTCTCCCCACTCTAACGTAATCATTAAATACGAGCCAGCCAAAGCGCCAGAAGTGGGTTTAACTTGCAACATTTCCACAGCCGTTTCCACAGTTGCAGACCAATATAAAAGCTGGGTAGAAAATAGAAAACCCCCCTTATTTGGTTCTCATCCAGATGCCAAAGTCATGGCTGTGGTATCAGAAATGAAGCAAGACCCTAGTACTACACCAATTTTAGATGTAGGAGCCGGAACAGGTCGCAACACATTGCCATTGGGAAAACTCGGTTATTTAGTTCACGCTGTAGAACTAACACCCGCTTTTGTCCAACAAATTCAAGCAGCTGTAGGAGCAGAAGGTTTGCCAGTAGTAGTTACTGAAGGTAACATTCTCGACCCAATGGTAAGAATGCGACCTGCACACTATAAATTAGCAATTGTTTCTGAAGTAATCTCCCATTTTCGCGATGCAGATCAACTGCGACTTTTGCTAGCCAAAATGAGTGATGTTCTGCGTTCAGGTGGTTTATTACTATTTAATACTTTCTTAGCTGTTGATGGTTATGAACCCGATCGAACTGTCAGAGAAATGGCAGAAATTGCTTGGTCTTCTGTATTTACCAGAGCAGATTTAAAATCAGCAATGGAAGGTTTACCATTGGAATTAATTTCCGATGAACCTGTATTTGAATATGAAAAAGAAAATTTACCAGCAGAAGCTTGGCCCCCCACAGGTTGGTTTATTAATTGGTCAACTGGTAGAGATCTTTTCCCCGTAGCTAATGGTAGACCACCAATGGAATTACGCTGGTTACTTTGCAAACGGACATAAACTAATTGTAGGGTGCGTTAACGCAGTGTAACGCACCAATAATTTACATAAAGCTGAGTTTTTAGAGTTAGCGATCGCTCTTGGCTCTTTTGGGTTGATGGGGAAAAATGTTCATCATCTCACAAAATTTGGGAATGGTGCGTTAGGCTTAAACTAATTGTAGGGTGCGTTAACGCAGTGTAACGCACCAATAATTTACATAAAGCTGATTTTTTAGAGTTGGCGATCGCTCTTTTCAACCATTCCCCAAAGTCAAAATACCTGATAACATATCCACCACCAACCGCCGACTTTTCAACCATTGCCGACCAATTAAAATTTCAGGAACTCCATTCCCCACATGAACTGGAATATCAAATTCTTCTCCATCTATTCGCATTTTTCCAGCATAGATTCCCAACTCAAAATCTCCTTGTGCTGTTCCCATTACTTGTTGCTCTACAAAAATCCAATCAAGACCATCTAAATCTTGATAATTTATTGCTAACCAACCAGAAAATCCAGTATCCAATAACGCTTCAACTGGTAACTCTAACCCTTCCCCAGTAATCAACTCAATTTCAAAAAATAACTCATCACTCTCGCCAAATCTCCCCTGAATCATATCGTGCCACAAACCCCTGTTTCATTAATACGAAAAAGGTGTAATTTGCGATGGGGATGTTTCTCTAGAGCTATTTTTGTAGCCACCATGTCATTTTTATCGATAAAATAATCTCCACTCTCAGGCTCAACAGCAATATACCAGTTGTAATGAGTTTTAATTAACTCTGGTTGCACTTGTTTAAAAATTACTTCGCAACGCTGACGGAAGGCTTTGCTTTCAGCTTCCCATTGCGCTTTCCTTTCCTCAGACCATTGGATTTCTGGAAAAATTCTGCCTCGTCGTACCACCCGATTAGATTTAGTTTCAGCCATTGTCTTTCCCGTGCCAAATTATTAGTTTAATTATAAAACCACCCGACTCGGAGAATCAGGTGGCTTAAGTAAATTATCCATCAATTAAATGAAAGCTTGTAAACGTTGAATTAGTTGTCCTGGTTGAACTACTCCTTCAATTCTTTCTACAGGATCGGCATTTTTAAACAGTATTAAAGTTGGCAAAGCGTAAATATTATATTTCGATGCTAACTCAGGATACTTTTCGGAATCAATTTTTACAATTCTTAATCGATCGCTCAACTGAGCATTCACATCTTCTAAAATCTTTGCCATCATTTTACAAGGGCCACACCACTCAGCGTAAAAATCCACCAACACAGGCAAATCGGACTGACTTAACAAATCGTCAAAACTGGTGAACTCTTGTTTTGTCGCCATATAATAAAATTCCTTTTTGAACAACCATAAATACATCCTAATTCCTTATTTAAAAAATTCTGTCCGACTAGGGTACAAATCAACCTAAGATAGTTAGCGCAGTGTTTTTACTTACTGTGGCATTCAGACAGAAAAAAGGAACTTTTCATGGAACCATTACCAGAGAATCTTCAGCGTTTACGTGGACAAGTTGCCATTGTTACTGGTGCATCGCGGGGAATTGGTCGCGCGATCGCTTTAACTTTAGCCGCAGAAGGCGCAAATGTAGTAGTTAACTACGCTAGTTCCAGTACCGCAGCTGAAGAAGTGGTAGCCAAAATTAACAGTATGGGGTGTGAAGCGATCGCCTTACAAGCAGATGTTTCTCAAGCTGAACAAGTAGACAATATCCTCAATGCCGTTACACAAAAGTGGGGTCGAGTTGATATTTTAGTCAATAACGCTGGAATTACCCGCGATACACTTTTATTACGCATGAAACCAGAAGATTGGCAAGCAGTAATTGACTTGAATTTAACAGGCGTTTTCCTCTGTACCCGCGCCGTTAGTAAAGTAATGTTGAAACAACGTTCTGGCAGAATTGTTAATATTACTTCTGTGGCTGGACAAATGGGAAATCCTGGTCAAGCAAATTATAGTGCTGCTAAAGCTGGCGTAATTGGTTTTACTAAAACTATTGCCAAAGAATTTGCTAGTCGGGGAATTACAGTAAATGCTGTTGCACCAGGATTTATTGAAACAGATATGACCAGCAATTTAAAATCTGAGGAAATCCTCAAATATATTCCTTTAGGACGTTACGGAAAGCCAGAAGAAATTGCTGGTATGGTGCGTTTTTTAGCTGCCGATCCTGCGGCTGCTTATATTACAGGACAAGTATTTAATGTCGATGGTGGTATGGTGATGGCATAAGCAATTTTAGATTTTAGATTTTAGATGTTAGGTTCTAAAATCTAAAATCCAGTAATTACCAATCTCTTAATTATGCGGGTAATTTTTGAACGTAGTGGTGGTTTTGCCGGAATACGGATAACCAAAACAATTGATATTGATACGCTTCCAGAAAGTGAAAGAAATCAGCTACAGCTGTTAATTGAAGCGGCTAATTTCTTTAAATTACCTGAAAATATAACTTCTGCTAATCCTCAACCCGATCGCTTTCACTACCAAATCACTGTGGAAAAAAGTCAGCGACAACACAGAGTTATAGTTAGCGAACAAGCAGTTCCAGATACTTTAAGACCGCTTTTAGAATGGCTGATGAGGGTAAAGTGATTGGGGACTGGGGACTGGGGAGGTGGGGAGGTGGGGAGGCTTCCGTCTTGGTCAGCCGAATGGTGGGGAGGTGGGGGGAGTTTTGAGTTGTAGGGGCAATTCATGAATTGCCCCTACAGAGTTTTGAGTTAAACTTCCCCATCACCCCATCACCCCATCTCTTCTGCCTCTAGAGCACTCCTACTTGTTGCCAAGCGTTACGGACTGCTTTTTGTTCTAAACTTTCAGGGCCATATAATTCACCTGCGATCGCAATAATTGTATTAGCAGCACGTCTAAAATTAGCTCTGGAACGTAAGCGATCGCGCAAAGCAATATACCAAATTCTTCCGGCTTTTTCCCAAGCATAACCGCCTATTTCGATCGCAGCTAAATAAAAAGCACGGTTAGCAATTCCTGAGTTGATATGCACCCCAGCATTATCATCTCTACCTCGATATTGGTCTTTAACATTTGCAGGTTGGGGATCTCTACCAAGTAAGGGATCGTTGTATGCTGTTCCTGGTGCTTTCATGGAACGAATACCCACACCATTAACTTTTTCGGTAAACAAACCTTCGCCAATAATCCAATCAGCTTGATCTGCGGTTTGATTGAGCAGTCTTTGTTTTACTAAAGCCCCAAAAACATCGGAAAAAGATTCATTTAAAGCCCCTGATTCTCCATAATAAATTAAAGCCGCTTCGTTTTCTGTTATTCCATGAGTTAATTCATGGGCAATTACATCAACTGCTTTAGTAAACCGATTAAAAATTTCCCCATCTCCATCACCGTAAACCATTTGACTACCATTCCAAAAAGCGTTGTCATAATTTACGCCATAATGAACGGTAGAATCTAAAGCCATGCCGCGATCGTCGATGGAATTGCGATCGTAAATATCACCGAAAAAATCGTAAGTTGCACCCGAACCATCATAAGCTTCATCCACCGCTAAATCACCCGTTGGCGGATCGTTTTCCACTCGCACCAAAGTTCCCGGTAACTCAATCCCATTTTTCGCATCATAAATACTGCGGCGTTTTTCCCCTGGTGGTGGCATTAATTGAATCCCGCCAATTGCTTCTCTTCTTCCGCGAAATTGTTCGGAAACGATTAATGTTTGAAAAGCCCAATTTCGCTGTTCGTCTGTTCCATTTACAGCAATTTCCCTTAACATATAGGGAGGAATAATGCAGCAAATCGGACAAACACACTTTTGGCGATCGTCAATTTTTGATTTGGTTGTTTTTCTCTTTCTCGCAATCATAAGTTATTTCCTTGCTCAAGCAATTTCAGATTTTGAAGTTTGGTTTAATTTAAAATCTCTAATAATCAATCTAAATTTTTTGAGAGCGAGGTAAAATAAAGTTCCCTTCGCTCTCAAAAATTAGTGCATGAAAATTATTAGGTACTCAAAGGAACTTAAGGTTCCATTTTGACTTTCACTCGACAACCGATGTTGAATATATTAGAACCACATTCCAGAGCGATCGGTTTACCATCATTGTCCTTCGCACTACAGCTAACGTAACCATTATTATCGGTGTCCCTCATCATACATTCTATGGGTTGAATGTTGGCGTGTTTAGACCAATCTTTCAGCCCTTTAGTGGCAACTATGTTAACCCAATAGAAATTGAGGGTAAATATCCCAATAGCAAAAATTGCTACAATTGTACCGATGATTCCAGCTTTCACTTTCCAATTACTAAAAAATCCATTGACTTTAGCTTGAATTGTTTGCGATGCAGGCGAAGTTGTAACTGTGGAATTAACCGGAGTTGGAGTTACAACTGGCGGAGATTGATTGGTTGTTGATTCGGGTTGAGTTCCAGACATGGGAGGTTTCCTAATCCATTAACTCAGACTAAACTGGTCAGCGACCACCATCAGGGAAGGTAGTCACAGGACAACTGTAACATCTCCCATTGTGAGCTTCACTCTAGCATCCCATTTAATTCTCGGTAATTTAATTCTGTTATCAAAAATCTTGATACTACCTTCGAGGTAAAAGCTGTCTTTGATGTTCTTCTTTTTAAACCTTGGCTAGCTACAAAGATCCTGTTTAGCCACTAAAGTCATCCCAGTAAAACTTGCTGAGTATGTTGCCAGATGTCTAACACAATACATTCTAGCAAAACTTGTTGTTTCCAACAACAACAGCACCCAAACTGGACTTACCGAGTGATTTCCTCTGTTAGTTAATTCAAGTTGGAGAGACAATGAAAAACTTAGCTTCTGTTGTCTTACTCCCCTTTTTTCAGTTGAGGAAATATCAGTTTTCTAGTTGTTGAGTGCTGTTGTTAGTTAATACAAGAGATAGTAAACGAAACAGCTTTTTTCCTCCTTAATTCAATAGTGGGCTTAGGCTGTAATCTCTATCCGAGAAGCTCTAGAAGCTTCAATTATTAATTTACCATCTTCTCAATCTTCTGCTTAAAAATGATAAATAACTTTACTTTTACCCTGAAACTAAATAATCAGACTATCTCAACTATAGGGAAATAATTCTGGGGAACGGTTTTCTGCAAAGCCTCGTAACTCATGGAGGTTAGGATCGGGATGATGCACCGCAGGCGATCGCTAACACAGAGAATGTTAAAGAAAGCTCGTGCTATGAGATACCAAGTGCGATCGCAAATGATGTCATGTCTGACGATAGAACAAATAGGAGAAACGGAATACTAAGCTTGT
The DNA here is from genome assembly GCF_041929345.1 of Floridaenema aerugineum BLCC-F46. Classification (NCBI taxonomy): domain Bacteria; kingdom Bacillati; phylum Cyanobacteriota; class Cyanophyceae; order Aerosakkonematales; family Aerosakkonemataceae; genus Floridanema; species Floridanema aerugineum. The sequence goes on along the minus strand of NZ_JBHFNQ010000062.1, from coordinate 34,255 downwards.
GGGATAACCTGTTTTGTGTGAGTGCAAAGTTATGACATCAGATATTCATGAAGACGATCGCCAAGAAAGCGGTAAATACGACCCTCAAGATAATCCGGGAACCGAAACGCATATACCAGTTACAGAAGAAGGCGATCGATATTATTCAATGTTTAGCGATCGCCAGTTGTTTCTAGCTATCAGTCAAGCGATCTATATTCGACATTTTCAAAAACCAATTTTTCAGCTAGCTGTTCAGAGGAATAGAAAGTTTTTTAGGTCTTTAATTGATTAATGATTTTCATGAAGCGATTGGTCAAGCCTGGAACTATAAAGTTGTCCTTGAAGAACAAGAACCAAATAGAATTCTTTATTTAGCAGTTCCAGAAGATATCTATGAAGAGTTTTTCACTCGGCGTTTAGCTCAAATGTCAGTGACGCGGATGCAATTAAACTTGCTCATATTTAATACGATTAGAGAGGAGATTGTAATATGGATATAGAGAAATATAGAGAAATAATTAAATCGATTGTCGAAAAACATTCTGAGGGAGATAGTGACGATCGCGAAGTGGAAACTCAAATTGCTTTCGATCTAGAGCGCGATCGCTACCTAATGTTTCATGTCGGATGGCGTGGAGAAAAACGAGTTTTTGGCTGTGTGATTCACATCGAAATTAAGTCGGAAAAAATTTGGATTCAACGAGATGGAACTGAAGAAGGTATAGCCAACGAATTAATTGAAGCCGGAGTGCCTAAATCTGATATTGTGCTGGGTTACAGGTCGCCTTATATGCGGAAGTTTACAAAGTTGGCGGTGGGGTAGTTATCAAGTTAGAGAGGCGATTACTCTTTCAGATAAGCTTGAATTACTCAAAAGCGAACCCTTATTAACAGTATAGAGAAGGTAAACTCAGCTTATCCTTCTCTATACTGTTAATCTGCTAATTTGTCATCCTATGCAATCCATTTGCTAATTTCTGAACTGCTTTGAAATAGGTGGCTTTTTTCGTCCTCAAACTCAACGCTACACCTTTAATCGCTTTAACGTAATCAACAAGACGCTTCATAACGTTTATTAGCTTCACAAATAATATGCACTTATAAGTACTATTTTAGCATACATGGAGCAACAAAACAGAATTTTATTCCCTTCAAGCTTCAGCCTTTCTTACTTTATTGTTGACGAAAAGCGATCGATCCTCTCCCCACTTTTCCTCAACACCTCAGCATCTAATTTCCCGGTTTTTGCTGCTTGCATTAACGCATACATCGCATCGTAATATAAATCATTGTCATAAGAAAGCAATATCAAATCAACTCCAGCATTAATCGATTTCACGGTAGCATTTTCTAAACCATCTTTGCTTCCATAAACCGCTTGCATTCCAAAATCATCAGTAATTAAAATCCCATTATGTTGCCAATTTTTGCGAATAATATCTGTTACTACTTTATGAGAAAAAGAAGCGGCATTTACTGGATCTACTGCCATTAATTTAGCGTGTCCAATCATCGTAAATGCTTGGGTATTTTTCATCACTTCCCGAAAGGGAACCCAATCATCATTAGTTAAATCGGCTACAGAAGCATTTAATTCTGCTTCGGCAATATGGGTATCAGTTTTGACTCTTCCTAAACCGGGGAAATGTTTAATTGTACATTTAACGTTATATTTTTCTAATGTTTGGCAATACCACAAAGCAACTTTAGCGACGACTTCTTTATTTTCCGAAATCGCACGGTAGTTAATCTTAGAATACTTATCATTAACAATTCTGATTCCTTTGTTTAAATCAACTACTGGCGCGAAATTCAAATTCACCCCAATTTCGGCTAATTCTTGCCCTTGTTTAGCTGCATATTCAATGACTTTCTGTTTTTGTTGGTCGATGTTTTTATCATCATCAATTATTTTGGCTAAAGAAGGTAATTTAGTTAAGGGGGGTGATAATCTTGATACTATGCCTCCTTCTTGATCTGCGGCAATTAAAAGAGGAGGTAAACCTTGACTTTGGCGAATTTCTTGTAGTGTTTTAATTTCTTGTTTTACTTGCTCTTTGGTTTTGCCGCGCACATTTCTGTTAGTGATAAAAACTCCTGCTACTCCTTGTTTTTCCACTAATAATTTTAGTTCATCAAAATCTCTGTAACCAATAACGAAATGCTGACCTAAATTGACAATATTTGGAGTTTCGGGGGTTTTGGGGGTTTTGGGAGTTTTGGGGGTTTCTGGGGTGGCAGCGGTTAAATTTTCTAAGACAGTTTGTTTGGTTAACAAGAATTTTACTTGGGAAGCTGTAGCAATAGAAAGACTCAACCAAGCTAAGGCTACAATTATTACGCTAAGTCGTCTTCCTTTCCGGCGAAAGATTTTGTGAAAAGCCCAAATTTCTGTGAGAATTAGGAAGCTACTAAGGATGATAATTAGCCAAAATAACAAGTTTCCCCAATCTGACCAAACAGGGGTTCTAAAATGGAAAGTTAAGAAAAAAACACCAAGGGCTAAAACTAATCTCAGTAGTCTACTAGGATTACTCATAAAAACAGCACACCCCAACCTATCCTCTCACCTAACTTTTTAGATAAAATGCGCTTGGGCATCAACTTTGATTAAAATAATTCACTCCCGGGAGAGATGACAAGTTATTTTAATACTAAATTAGCTAAATTAATCTGCAACCAGAAACCTGTTTTGGGTGTTAGAGTCGTTGCAGTGACAAACTAGCAGTATCTTAAACTAATAGTACGATGAGCGATCGCACAGCGATGCCGATGCCGAATATGATTGATGCTACTATTGCTGCCGGGACTTCTGAGACTGAGATTTTTAACTGCACTTGGAGCGGAGAGATTTGTTCGATCGAAGGGGTAATGTACCTTCAATGTGCGGACAACACCCGCTTTCGCGTCGCACAAAAAGTCCCCGAATGGAAGGAAGGAAAGCGCAGTTGGCAAATTATCCCCAGCACTGATTCTACAGCGGAAGTGTCTCAGGTAACTTTGGTTAGTTCGGAAGAATTACCCAGTGACGCAGAAGTTGCGGATATCTGTGAGTTAGTGGGAAGGGTGATACAACTTGGTAAACGTAATGCTTTGGTTCAGTTTAAGATCAAGCGATCGGAACAAAAGACTCTCAAGCTGACTTTGCTTAATTCCCAAAATCTTAACCTGAAACTAAGTCAATTGCTCAAAGTGCAAGCGCAACGAGTGGGAAAATTTTTGCAAATTTTGAGTGCAGTATCTCTTGACGAAAATCAGGGAAGCGGTGCAGAAAATCAAATTACACCTATCTCAATTTTGCCAACTGTAGAACCTGCCAAAAAGTTACCATCGCCAGAAACTCCACCGCCAAATGATGCTGCTTTAACTGCACTTTTGGAAGAAACAAAAGAGTCAGGTTGGCAACTTGCGCCAGCAATCAAACGCCGTGATGGTTGGGAGTGGGAAGCAGTTTTACCAACAACGGGAAAACGTGCCAGAGTATTGATTAAAGGTGAAAAAATTAAGGTTTATGAATATGCGCCAGAGATTAAAGAAATAGTTGATTTAGAGAGCGATCGCGAAATAAAATTTGATGCTCAAAATAATGTAAATACTAGATTAATTGTCCGTCCTTTGGGTGCAGCAAAGGGAATTGGTGCTTCTTGTTTTCAAGTATTTATTGGCCCTTATGAAATAGTAATGGATTGTGGCACTCGTCCGAAAGGTTACGATCCTTTGCCAGCGTTAGATCATTTACAAAACCCAAATTTACTGTTAATTACTCATGCTCACCAAGATCACATTGGTGCAGTTCCGGTGTTTCAGGCGCGGTTTCCAGGTGTGAGAATGATTTGCACTCCGGGAACGCGAGAAATTGCTCATGTGATGTTACAAGATTGTTTGAAAGTTCAGCAAATGAGCGAAGATTCGCCAGAACTTTTTGATGAAACGGATTTAGAAAGAACTTTGTTTCGGTTAGAAACTCAACCAATTGGAGTGGATTTTGAACCTTTACCGGGTTTAAAGGTAAAATTTATTAATGCTGGTCATATTGTCGGTGCTGCTTGTATTTATATGCAGTATGGCGATCGATCTATACTCTACACTGGAGATTACAATACTACTTCAAGTCGGACAACGGAAGGTTTAAAATTAGCAGATTTGCCAAAAGCAGATATGTTAATTACTGAGTCAACTTATGGCGCGGATAACCATCCTAACCGGAAAGCGCAAGAGAGTGCTTTACTAGAAGCGATCGCCGAAGTTGTCAAAAAAGGTGGTAATGTTTTAGTTCCAGCTTTTGCTTTAGGAAGAGCACAAGAAATTATTTTAGCAATTCGCACTTCGGCGGTATTTCATAAACTACAAATTCCCATTTTTGTTGATGGGTTAGTCAGAGCAGTTACCGATGTTTTTCGAGATAATTTAACTTTACTTCCCCAATCAGTAAAAAACTTCGCTCAACAAAAACAAGAACCTTTCTTCGATCCTAATTCTCCTTCTCCCGTCATCCCCATTACTTCGCCAAAACAACGACCTTTAGCAATGGCAAAACCCAGTGTAATTATTGCTAGTTCCGGGATGTTAACGGGTGGCCCTTCAATTTATTACGCTAGTACTTTGTTAGAAAGGGAAAACTCTGCAATCTTCATTTCTGGTTACACTGATGAAGAAAGTCCCGGTCGTTTGTTGCAAAATCTCAACACAGGAGATACGGTAACATTAGACGGCAAAGAGTTAAATGTGAGAGCGCAAGTTCGCAAATTTAACCTTAGTGCTCATGCTGACAAAGTTGGATTAACTCAAGTAATTCATCGGGTAAATCCTCAGCATTTAATATTAATTCACGGTTCCCACGAAGCATTACATGAACTATCGCGTGCGGGGGATTTAAAAGATAAATATTATATCCATATTCCCTCAGTTGGAGATGAAATTGTTTATGGACAAGCGCCGGGACATTTAAGCGCGAGAAAGTTGGTACAATTTGATTTACCGACTGAATTTGAAGTGAATGTAGAAGCAGAAGTCGAAGGTGCTTGGATTAGGATACCAGAAGAAATTGTCGAAACAGATCCGCGTTGGCAAATGTTAGCGGAAACCGGGGTTTTAAAAGCGAAATGGGAAGGTTTTCATTTAAAACTTAGTCCCTTAACGCAGAGAGATATTGTGGTGGAGGAAGCGATCGCATCTGGAGAAGATTGTTGTGCAGTCTGTAACTTTTTCCGCGCCGGAAAATGCCAATCAGAAGAAAGTCCCTTGTTCAGTTTTTCCGTAGATCCTACTAGTAAATGTTTAGAATTTATCAGAAAGGGTGTAGTAGTAGAAAACAAGGTAGAACCCGAAGATGAAGAGGAGATTTTCGCAGAAGAAGACGAAGAAATAGATGATTTTTACTTGCTCCCAGAAGATGAAAATTGAAACTTCATAACCTATCGTTAATCCAAAACCCTGATTTAGACGTTATATATAACGTCTCTACAGTATAGGTAATCTTCCCGGACAGGGTATTACACCTATTTAAGTGTTGAAAAGCTTACCAAGCACCCTATTAATAATCAATATCATCTACGCATTTCTCTGGAAAAAGATTACTTTTAAAAATCCTTTTGAAGGTCGGTATGAGGAATGAAGTCAAAAACGTGGAATGAAACATTTTGATTTCAACTATTTTGATTGCAAATTTTTAGTCCTCTGAAGAGGACTTTCGCTCTAAGAAAAGCGAATTGATAAGGCAGGCGGATTTTGGCACTGGTGCAAGATGCAACTAAACAAACAAACTCCGCGCAACGCAACACTAAATAATCCAAAATTCTGCTGATAAAATTGCTTCTACATCTTTGAGAAATGGACAATCATCAGGGAATTTGATTTGAGGATAATCTTTTTGAGCATCTGCTAAAGCAACTTGCCAAATTTCGGCAAACACTTCTAATAAATAACCTAGTAAACTGGGAGATTGTTCCAGTAATCTTTGTAATTGTTTGCGTTGTTCTCTGATAGTTAATTCCCAGCCTCGATAGTTTTCCGGCGTGGGAATGTAACAGCGTTTAAGTAAATGATTTAGGAGAACGTCCAGACGGTTTTTTAACTCTCTTTTGTCTCGTTTGGAAAAGCTTTCAATCTCCTCAATTAGATTTTCTAAATCTAGTTCATCAAAGTTTTGCGCTTTCAACTTGGAGACGGTATCTTCTACCCACAAGCAAAAGTCGCTTTCGTATAACTTACTTTTATTATCGATAAACAGTATATCGGTCATAGATTTCATCTCGCACAAATTTACAATCTTTAGGCAACTTAAATGAAAACTGTTTTGCCTGTTCTAAGAAGCGTGTCAGCTTTTCTTCTCTGGTTAATTCTTCATCTGTTTCAGGAGTTTCGAGAATCAAAACTCGCAGTTTTTTGCCTTCCAAGTCGGGACTGAGGGCTTCACTTAAAATTAGATTGCCGTTAGTATAGGTGGCTTCCAGAATCTTTGTCACTCGGCTACCTCCAAGTTTCGGGAGAGTGCTTCTAGTAGTCTACCAAATTTGCCCAGAAACCCGGTTTTTCCAAAAAACCGGGTTTCTTTAACCCGAAAAACTTGCATAAGTTCTCAGCGATGAGACATAAATGTAATTGAACAGCCAGCGGATAACTGTTAATTGCGGAGTTAGCTATGAGTCGTCTGAGTGTTTTTGCTGCTAGTTTGATGTTTGCAGTTGCTTCTACTTTGCCATTAGGAGAAACTACGCCAACTATATTAAGTGCAATGGCACAGACGACAACAAATCAACAACGCAAAGCTGAAGCGGATAGATTGTACCAATTGGCAGAACAGCAGTATCGCCAAAGCCAATTCCGAGAAGCAATACGAAATTTAGAACAAGCTCTGGTAATTTATCGAGAAATAGGAGATAGAAGAGGGGAAGGGACGACTCTCACTGGTCTTGGGGCAGTTTACCGCAGTCTCGGACAGTACCCGAAAGCTTTGGAATTCTATCAGCAATCTTTAGCGATTCGCAGGGAAGTTGGCGACAAGGCGGGGGAAGGGACGATTCTCAGTAGTCTTGGGTCAGTTTACTACAGTCTCGGAGAGTACCCGAAAGCTTTGGAATTTTATCAGCAAGCTTTAGCGATTCGCAGGGAAGTGGGCGACAAGGCGGGGGAAGCGAGGATTCTCAATAATCTTGGGGAAGTTTACCGCAATTTCGGACAATACCCGAAAGCGTTGGAATTCTATCAGCAATCTTTAGCGATTCGCAGGGAAGTGGGCGACAAGGCGGGGGAAGGGACGACTCTCAATAATCTTGGGTCAGTTTACTACAGTCTCGGACAGTACCCGAAAGCTTTGGAATTTTATCAGCAAGCTTTAGCGATTCACAGGCAAGTTGGCAACAAGGTGATGGAAGGGACGACTCTCAATAATCTTGGGTTAGTTTACTACAGTCTCGGACAATACCCGAAAGCGTTGGAATTTTATCAGCAAGCTTTAGCGATTCACAGGCAAGTTGGCAACAAGGTGGTGGAAGGGACGACGCTCAGTAATGTTGGGTCAGTTTACTACAGTCTCGGAGAGTACCTGAAGGCTTTGGAATTTTATCAGCAAGCTTTAGCGATTCACAGGCAAGTTGGCAACAAGGTGATGGAAGGGACGACTCTCAATAATCTTGGCGTTTTACTAACTGAGCAAAACCAACCAGAATTAGCCATTGTTTTCTACAAACAATCAGTTAATGTGATCGAAATTATTCGCCAAGATTTACGTAAACTACCCCAAGAACAACAAAAATCCTACACCGAAACTGTAGCTGTCATATATCGCGCTTTAGCCAATCTGTTACTTGGACAAGGCAGAATCTTAGAAGCACAACAAGTTTTAGAACTCCTGAAACTCCAAGAAATTCGTGACTACACTCGGAACGCCAAAGCGAGTAACCGAACTTCCGGCATCGACCTTAACTCCACTGAAGAACAGATTATCAAATCTCACGGCAGTTTAATCGCTTTCGGGCAAAAAGTTATTGAATGTCGCCAAACTCAATGCAGCGAATTAAGCCAACTCAACGACCAATTACAAGCTTTAACTACTCAATATAATCAAAGCATTGCTACTTTAAAACAAATTATCGCCAACCGTCGCGCCCAAGACCAACAAGTTCTCGACCCCAACGACTTCGGACGCAAAGCTAGAGAAATTATCGCTGCCCAACCTGGTACTGTGTTAATTTATCCCTTCGTTGTCGAAGATAAAACTTGGTTACTTTTAGCCGCTGAAGGTGGAGTTCTCAAAAGTGTAGAAGTTCCGGTTTCTCGCAAGCAATTAGGGGAAACTGTGTTAAAATTCCGCCAATTACTGCAACGCCCTACTTCCAATATTCAGGAATTAAAAGCTACCAGCAAACAACTTTATGATTGGTTGATTAAACCTTTGGAATCTGAGATTAAAGGGAATAAAAAAGTTACTAATCTGGTCTTTTCCCTTGACCGAGTTACCCGCTATATTCCAATGGCGGCTTTGTTTGATGGGGAAAAATATTTAATTGAAAATTACAGTGTTTCTACTATTTTATCAGCTGGGTTGACTGATGTAAGTAATAGACTCCCCCCCGGAACCGCCAACACTCCCGTTTTAGGACTCGGTTTATCTGACGCTGTTGCAGGTTTTAATCCTTTACCAAATGTGCTCGCTGAAGTAGATATGGTAGTCCGCGAAAATGACGCAGATAAAAACGGTATTTACCCCGGTTTAGCTTTCTTAAATAACGCTTTTAACTGGCAAATCTTGCGAGATAGGTTATCAGGAAAAAAGATTTTACACATCGCAACTCACGGGGAATTTGTCGCTGGAAAACCGGAAGATTCTTACTTGTTATTAGGAACAGGAGAAAAGTTAGCCATTCCCCAAATTAAAGATTTAGTCAGTTTTGGTTTAACTGATGTGCATTTAGTCGTATTATCTGCTTGCGAAACTGCTTTGGGTGGCGCAGATGCGGAAGGTTTAGAAATCTCTGGGATTAGTGCTTATTTTTTGGAAGGTGGGGCGAAAGCGGCTATTGCTTCTTTGTGGCTAGTCAATGATGCCAGCACTTCTTTATTAATGGAAAATTTCTATAATCAATTATCTCATAATACTGCTGAGTCTCCGATTACTAAAGCTGCGGCTTTAAGAAACGCCCAATTAACTTTATTGCGGGGAAATAACCAAAGTTCCACTATTAAGGAAAATCGTGCTACTGTAAGTTTTGAGATTAAGCCTGCGACTCCAGTTAATCGGAGTTCTCAGTTTTCTCATCCTTATTATTGGGCACCTTTTGTGTTGATTGGAAATGGATTATAGGGTGATTCAGTCCTATACGATCGAGCAAATTCCTTTTGGACTCTGGCGTTAAATCGACTTTAACTAAAGGTGTTTCATTCGACATCTATTCCTGACCACATTTGCGAAAGGGGTAGGCGTTGTCCTGCTTTTGCTTCCTGTAATGCTCTCCTGATACTTGCTTTTACTTCTTATATCATAATTAACAATTATTTAAACTGTGTTATTTTCATCACAGCTTATACTTAAACTTAGATTAATTGGACTTAAGTAATCTCACAAATGGGTGTTTGCAGAAGTCCTCACCGAGTCAACATCGCAGAGAAAAACGAGATCGAAACAATGGATTATCAAGTGATTCACAGCATCGCGGGACGTTTACGCATTCTGGTATCCCGACTAGCAAGTGATTCAGAATATGCTAATAACCTGAAATGCTCAGTTGAGTCGATCGCATTTGTTACCAACGTTCGCGTCAATCCCCTAGCTAAATCGCTGATTGTTATCTACGACAAAAATCAACTAAAAGATTCCTTAATTCTAGAGCAAATTATTAGTTTAATTCGAGATGAACAGCGCCTTAAACTAATTACCCAAGCAACAAAAAAACAAATTACAAATCTACCCTTAGAAAGTCGGAGCGAAATCAACTATTTAGAAAAGTTGGGTTTACCTGTACTAAGTTTGGTTTTGGCGCTATTAGCAACGCCATTATTTGAGTTAACTATCCCAGCATTTGTAGTGGGAGGTGTGATTTTGCTGAGTGCTGTTCCTCTGTATCAAAAAGCAATCCATTCCCTGACAGAAGAACGTCATTTAACTGTTAATGTGTTGGAATCAATGTGGGTAACTCTGCACACTTTGCAAGGGGAATTAACTGCACCAGCATTGTCAATTTTAATGAATGAATCTAGCGAAACTTTGCGGGAAATGACTGCTTCAGAAAGTCATCGATCGCACTTAGAATTTGTGGATGTTTCGCGCTTATATTGGGTAGAAAGAGATGGTAACAAAACCGAAGTTGCTTTGTCCGATTTACAAGTAGGTGATTGCATAATTGTCAGCGCAGGCGATCGAATTCCGGTTGATGGTAAGGCGATCCAAGGAACAGCATTGTTAGATCAACAAGTCCTGACTGGGGAATCGCAATTAATCTCCTGTGAAGTCGGTCAAATTGTTTATGCTAGCACCTTGTTAGTGAGAGGTCAGTTATTTATTTTAGCCGAAAAAGTTGGCAAGAATACTAAAGCAGGACAGGCATTTCAATTAATAGAAAATGCACCTGTTTATGATAGCCGAATTGCTGATTATGCAGAAGAAATTTCCAATCAAGCGGTGTTACCTGCAATGTGTTTAGGGGCGGGAATTTTTGCCTTTACGGGGGATGTACATCGAGCGATCGCACCGCTACAATTAGACTTTGGCGTAGGTATTGGTCTTTCTGTCCCCACCGCTATTTTATCCGCCCTCCAATATGCTGCTAAAACTGGCGTGTATATCCGCAACGGACGCGCCTTAGAAATGTTAGCTAAAGTCGATACAATTGTCTTTGACAAAACCGGAACTTTAACCGAAGTAAAAGGAGAAATTGTCGGAATCGAAATTCTTGCTCCTGAAGTAAATGCAGAAAAAATATTAAGTTTAGCTGCTTCTGCTGAACAATTTTTACATCATCCCTTCGCGGAAGCGATTAGCGGATATGTGACAACCAAAAACATTAAATTAGAAGCTTGCGAAAGCTGGGATTATCAAGTAGGAATGGGTGTAAAAGCCAAAATTAACCAACAAGAAATCTTAGTCGGGAAAGCTTTATTTCTGCAAGAAGCAGGAGTGGAAATAGATGTAGAAAAATTGCAAAATCAAGAAGGAGTAATTCGCAATCGTTCCTTAGTTTATGTGGCAAAAAATGGCAAATTGTTGGGATATATTATCTACAGTAACCCAGTCAGAAAAGAAAGCGCCACAGTCATTAAAATTTTGGAAAAAGCAGGGATAAATACTTATATGCTCACAGGCGATCGCCATCAAGTCGCCAGTGCAGTAGCCTATAAATTAGGTATGAGTATGGGCAGAGTTTATGCCTCAGCAACTCCCGAAAGAAAAATCGAAATCCTGCAACAATTACACGAACAAGGTAAAGTAATTGCCTTTGTTGGTGAAGGACTCAATGATGCTGCTGCTTTGGGTTATGCTGATGTCTCAATTACCCTAACTGGATGTAGCGATGTTGCCCGATCGACAGCTGATATAGTGTTACTTGATAACGATTTACGCAGTTTGAATCATGCTATTAATCTAGCGAAACGGACAATGGAAATAGTAAACCAAAATATCGCCTTAGTTGCTATTCCCAATATATCCGTTGTTTTGGCAGGAGTTTTGTTTAGTTTAAACCCAGTAATCGCGGTTATTATTAGCAACGGTTCTACCATTCTTGCGGAATTAAATGGTCTGCGTCCGCTGTTTGATGAGGAAAGAAAAGACCCAGAAATTGACACATCTGCTGGCAGATCTGATGAAGGAATGTTAGGCGTAGGTTGGCGGAAAAGAGGGAAAAAAATTCTCAGCAACCTGCCTATTTAAGTAACAATCATAGATAGGAAAAAGGACAATCAAAAATTCCCTTTTTCCTAGTCCCTAGTTCCTAGTCCATAATCCATAATTACTATGAAAAAGCTCTCAGAAATCAAACATTTTCCTAAAATACTGAATCCGAAACGCTGGTCAATTACTGCGAAAATTTCCACAGCTTTAGTAGTAGCAGCGGTTTTACCGATCGCACTTATAACTACTTACAACTTTCGGGAAAACGAAAAAAATACAACTAAGAGAGAGTATGATAATCTCAGTTTATTAGCTCAAGGTTTAGCCGATCGCCTCGATCAATTACTTATTGATAATCAGCTTGTTGTCAAACAATTGAGCGGAGATAGTGAGATCGTAGACTTTCTCTTAGCTACCCCCGAAGAACAAAAATCTCGGTTGCCACAAATAAATCAAATGCTGGAGAACTTCCGCGTCTCTAGTCCTAGTGATGATTTTGAGACAGTTTATCTGTTGAATAAAAAAGGGGAAATAATAGCAATTCCCCCGACAAAAAAACATATAAAATGGCAAAACACTAATTGCCAAATCCGGCAATATTTTCAAAAAGCAATAGCAGGTGAATTATATATTTCTACAATTTTAACTGGTTTAACGGGTGGTGAACCAGGGTTATATTTCTCTAGCCCAATTCGGAAAGTAGAGACAATTAAAGAAGGTGACACAGGGAAAAAAGTTAGGCAATTAGAGGAGCAGTTACAAAAAAGAGGATTTGCAATCAAATCAGTTAATAATGTGTATGATGCTAACACTGCTGCGGTAGTCAGAGAATTTCAAAAATCACACAATCTTGCTATCACAGGGAGAGTTGATGCTCATACCTGGAAAGAATTAATCGGAACAGAAAACAACAGCGAAATTTTGGGCGTAGCCGTCTTGGAAATGAAAGCTAACGCAATATGGAAGATTGTAAACTCGCTGAATGTTGGCAAAGAACATGTTGCTTTTCTAGTCGATCGTGAAGGAATTGTAATTGCATATCCTAATAAATCTTTCCTCTACAAAAGTCTTGAGCCTTTATCTCCAGAAGCTCTAAAAAGGGTGTCAGCCGATCGCGGTTATCCTCCTGAAAAACTCAAACAAGATTTAGGATTCAATGAACTAGCACAAATCATCAAGAGTCCTCAAAAACCACATCAAGGGGAATTTTCTGACTCCAAAGAAAACGGCAAAAAAATCGTTAGTTCTACTACCATGAAAAACCCATACCAACAATGGACGGTGGGAGTGATTGAACCAAAACAACAGTTGCTCGATCATTTATACAATTTACGCTGGAAAACTTATTTAGCAGGAATTGTGGTGACAAGTGGGGCGGCGCTGGGGGCTTTACTGCTAGCAAAAAGTATGGTTAAACCCATTGGTGTTCTCACAAAAACAGCGACAGAATTAGAAAAGGGAAATTACGATTTAGAGCCATTAAACCAAGTTTCTAAAAGCGAGGATGATATCGGTAATTTGGTGCGAGTTTTTAGCAAAATGGCTGAAGAAGTCAAAGCGCGTGAGCAAAAATTGAAACAGCAATTAGTAGAATTACAAATTGAAATCGATCAGGCGAAAAAAGAGCGTCAAGTAGCTGAAATTACGGAAACAGATTACTTTCAAGAGTTGCAGAAAAAAGCCAAACAAATGCGGCGAAAAAATTCTAAATCTCAGGAGTCATAAAGGAAAACAATTTAAATAAACTATGAGCAAAATTGTCTCTATTCACTCATTTCGCCCTGGAACTGGCAAATCCACCTTGACGGCTAATCTAGCAGTACAACTTACTCTTCAGCGATTGCGAGTAGGTATCCTAGATGCAGATATCGAATCACCAGGAATTTACCAGTTTTTTGGTTTGCAAAAAAACGAGATTCACCGAATTTTTGCGGAACACATTGACAATCATCAACAATTTGCTGAAATGGCTCATAATATTACTGATTTAATCGGAAATAGAGGTAGACTTTACATTATTCCAACTAAATTTTTACCAGGAGAAATTGCTCAATGGATTTATGAAGATGACGAGATAAAGTGTTTAAGTGATGGCTTTCAAAGCATTATTCGTAACTTACAACTAGATTTTCTTTTAATTGATTCCCCGGCAGGTTTCACCGAAGAATCGCTTTTATTTTTGGCAAATAGCGAGACTTTGTTGCTGGTTTTATGTGCTGAAAATGAAGATTTTCAGGGAACAGCTGTCACGGTAGATTTGGCTCGGAAGTTGGAGGTTCCCCAAATTAATTTAGTAGTTAATCAAATCCCGGAGAATGTCGATTTTCTTCATCTAAAACAGCAATTAGAGACAACTTATCAAGCGCCTGTAATTGGGATGATTCCCTTTAGTGAGGACATCGGATTAATGGCACAAGGAAAGTTTTTTTCTTGGCATTATCCTGAGCATTCGGCTATTCTGGGAATTAAGGCGATCGCATTAGAAATTCTCCGCTTAAGTTCCCAGCCAAAACAAATGACTGAGGAGCTATTGCAACAATTACGCAAAGAAGGTTTAGAATGGAAAATCTGGGAATAAACATGGCGGATGTCTTAAGTCTGCCCGATCATCTCAGGCAAATTGTTAATTGGATGATCCGCTCTCAAAAAAAAGAATTTACTCTCACTGATGTCGCTGCTAATATAGGAGAAACAGAAGAACTTACTTATCCTAAGCTAGAAATTCTTGTGGCTCAAGGTTTCTTGCAAAAAACTGGTACAGAAGATAATCCAATTTATCATTTTCGCCTAGTTTCTAAACCAGCAAAACGCAAACTTCCGGGAAAAATTTGGCAAGCTTTGGAATAGAAATTCACTCAAAATAACTGATAATTGGTATATTTTTTGATTGATTACTCATTTTTTAGTCTGTAGGGTGCGTCAGAGCCAATAATTTTCGGCAAACAGGGCTAAAGTTAAGGTTCTGACGCACCCTACAGAATCTAATTAACCCAAAGTAGCTGATAATTGGTATAGTGTTTTTTGATTAGTAATTAGAGGTTTTTTATGTCAGAAATTATTTCGGTACATTCCTTTCGTGGTGGAACTGGTAAATCTAATGTAACAGCTAACTTAGCAGCTATTGTTGCTAGTTATGGTAAAAAAGTGGCGATCGTTGATACAGATATTCAATCTCCAGGAATTCATATTTTGTTTGGTTTTGATGAAGAGAAAATGACGCGATCGCTTAATGATTACCTCTGGGGAAACTGTCCTATTCAAGATGCAGCTTATGATGTTAGTAAAGTTTTTAAAGACAAAGTTCCTTCAGCAACTAAAATTTTTCTGATTCCTTCGAGTTTGCGATCGGGCGAAATTACCAAAGTACTACGTGAAGGATATGATGTAGGTTTACTCAATGAAGGATTTAACGAACTGATTGATACTTTAAATCTCGATTACTTATTTATTGATACCCACCCCGGATTAAACGAAGAAACCCTACTTTCAATCACAATTTCTGATATTTTACTACTGCTTTTACGTCCCGATCGCCAAGATTTTCAAGGAACAGCTGTCACCGTAGAAGTAGCCCGAAAATTGCAAGTACCAAAAATGTTACTCATGGTTAATAAAGCTTTACCCAGTTTAGATTTTAAAGCTTTAAAAGAAAAAATTGAATCAATTTATAGCGTTCCCGTTGCAGGTATTCTCCCTGTCGCAGAAGAAATGATCCAGCTTGGTAGTAGCGATTTATTCTGTCTAAAAGAACCAAATCATCCCTTTAGCCAAGTAATCAGTAATGTAGCTCAGCGAATTATTAAAGAACCAGAATAAAATAGCTGAATTAGCGGAAAAGTTACTTGTCAAAAAGCCTTAAATAAACTTGTTGGGTGTGTCTGACTTTTGCGATCGATCAATATTTGAGGATTTTCCCTCTGACGCACCCAACCATAATTTGCTGATGCTTAAAAAAACTATAAAATCAATGAATACTCGTTTTTATCAGTTAAGTTTAATCACCACTACCCTGTTCCTTTCCTTCTCTCCTATTTCCTGGGGCGAAACAACACCCAGAATCACAAATACTTTAGCCCAAATTGCGACAAATGACCGGAAAATTGAAGCTGAAACACTGGGAAAAACCGGACTCCAACAACTAGAAAATAATCAAGCTGAAGCCGCTATTAAAACTTTCCAACAAGCTTTAACTATTTATCAGGAAATTAAAGATCGTCTAGGAGAAGGGGAAACTCTAAAAAACTTGGGTAATGCTTATAATGCTGCCGGAAATAACACCAAAGCAATAGAAATTTACCAGCAAAGTTTGAGCATTGCTAAGGAAATAAAAAACCGTGATTTGGAAGCTAGGTCATTACAAAATATCGGAACTCTATATCGACTCCAAGAAAATTATTCCAAAGCTGTGGAATATTTGGAACCAGCTTTGTTAATAGCCAAAGAAATCAAAAACCAAGAGTTAGAATTAAAAGCTTTAGTCAGTTTGGGAATTGTTTATGATTCCTTGGGTAACTTAGAAAAAGTAGCCGAATATTATGAACAAGTTTTGCCCATCGCTAGAGCCACAAAAAATCCTCAATTAGAAGCTTTAACTTTAGTGAGTCTCGGTTATGCTTATGCTTCTTTGGAAAACCAAAAAAAGGCTATTGAATTTGGCGAACCAGGTTTAAACTTAGCTAGAGAAGTTAAACAACCAGAGCTAGAAGCAATGGCTTTAGTAACATTGGGTTATGCTTATCTTGGCTTAGAAAACTATCAGAAAGCTGTAGAATTTGCTGAACCTGGTTTAGCCATGATTAAGCAAATAAAAAATCCCCAAATGGAAGTTTTAGCTTTATTTACTCTCGGTTTTGCTTATACGAACTTAGGAGATTATCAAAAAGCCACCCAATTTGGTCAATCAGCTTTAACCGTAGCTAAACAAATTAAAAATCGCAATTTTGAAGGTCGTGCTTTAGTAGTTTTGGGACTGGCTTATGATTATCTAGAAGAACATCAAAAAGCTGTTGAATTTGCTCAAGAAGGTTTAGTAATTGCGCGAGAATTACAAAATCCCCAAATGGAAATATTTGCTTCTTTTAGTTTGGCTAGAAGTTCCTATTTATTGGCGAATACTCCCGAAGCATATCAGAAATCATTAAAATTGACTGAAGCAAGTTTAGCAGTCATTCAGAAATATAAAAATCTCTCTTTGGAATCATATTTAAATTCGCAAATAGGCGATACTTACAATAATTTGGGAGAATATGAAAAAGCGATCGCCTTCGCCCAAAAAGGTTTGACCCTTGCTAAAGAAATTAAAGACAAATCACGAGAAACTTATGCTTTATTAGTCATCGGTCAAACTTATTACCAATTAGCAAATACACCGGAAGAATATCGGAAATCTTTAGAGTTTGTCCAGCAAGCTTTCCAATTGTCGCAGGAAATAAAAGAGCCGCCATTTGAATTATTATCCTTGATTTATTTAGCCAATATTTACAATCAACTCGAAGATTATCAAAAAACTTTGGAGTTTGGTGAACTAAGTTTAAAACTTAGCCAAGGAATCAAAAATCCCCAAGCGCAAATTTTACCTTTGTTTAGTTTATTGAGTGTTTATGCGGAATTAGGTGAATATCAAAAAGTTATAGAATTGGCCCAAAAAGGTTTAACTCTTGCCAAAGGAACTGACAACCCCGTTATAGAATCTGCTTTGTTAGTTATGCTAAGTGTTGGATATTTTGGCGAAGGTAATTATCAAAAAACAGTTGATTTTTCTCAGCAAGCTTTAACAGTTTCTCGTACTCTAAAGAATCCCCAACTTGAAGCTTATTCCTTGCTAGTTTCAGGTCTTGGTTATGCGAGTTTAGAAAATCACCAAAAAGCCATTGAGTTTTTCCAACAGAGTCTCGCTAAAGCCAAAGAACAAAAAGATAATACTCTGGCATCTATTGCTTTAAATTTGTTAGGAGGAATGAATAGTAAATTAGGGAGAAAAACTGAAGCGATCGCACTATACCAACAAGCCATTTCCATCGATAGCGATTATAGCATCCTCGCCGGAATCGCCCGTGTTTATCGTGACCTAAACTTACCAATTACCGCCATTACTTATTATAAACAAGCAATCAATGAAATTGAACAAATCAGAGGAAAAATTAGCGGTTTACCTGTAGCCTTACAAAAGTCATTTTTGCAAGCAGTTCAAAGTATCGATCGCGTAAAAACCGCCGATATCTATCGCGAATTAGCAGATTTGTTGCTTTCCCAAGGACGAATTTTAGAAGCACAACAGGTTTTAGAACTATTAAAAACCGAAGAATTGCGCGAATATACGCGATCGGGAGGTAACAACCCAGAACTAGCTTTTAACCAAACAGAAGCCAAAATTTTACAAGAAAATGGCAGCTTAATTCAATTTGGACAAAAGCTATATCAATGTCAGCTAAATCAATGCAATCAATTAAGTCAATTACTCGATCTACGCGATGTTTTAATTGGGCAATTTAATCAAAAAGTCCAAGCAATTGAAAAAGAAATTAGACAAAGACGCGCCCAAGATGACGCATTTTTTGACCCTACTAAAATTAGTAAAACTCAAGAAATTGTCGAAGCACAACCTGCAACCGTGCTAATTTATCCCTTAGTTTTAGAAGATAAAATTTGGCTGTTATTAGCATCTCCCGGAGGCGTAGTTAAAACAGTAGAAGTACCAGTAAATCGTCGGGAATTAGGCGAAACAGTAGTTAAATTTCGCCTGTTATTACAACAACCTAATTCTTCAATTAGCGAAGTGCAAGCTACCGGGAAAAAACTCTATGACGGGTTAATTAAACCTTTAGAAACCGAATTAAAAACTAGTAAAGTTAAAAACTTAATTTTCTCACTCGATCGCGTCACCCGCTACATCCCGATGAGTGCATTGTATGACGGACAAAAATATTTAATTGAAAACTACAATGTCTCTACAGTATTATCAGCTGACTTGACAGATATGCGCGATCGCCTACCTCCCGGCACCGAAAAAGCATCAATCTTAGCATTAGGATTATCCAATGCAGTTGCCGAATTTAATGCTTTACCATTCGTACCAGATGAATTAGATGTTATAGTCCGCCAAAAACCAGAAGATCCCAAAGGAATCTATCCAGGATTAGAATTTATCAATCAAACTTTTGACTTTAAAGCCTTACGAGATAACTTAGCAGGACGAAATATTTTGCACATTGCCACACATGGAAAATTTGTCCCCGGAAGTCCAGATGCTTCCTATCTTCTATTAGGAAATGGCAGTAAACTAACTATTCCTGACATTAAAAAATTGCCAGGATTAAGCTACATTCATTTAGTAGTACTTTCCGCCTGTGAAACTGCCCTTGGAGGGCCAAACGCCGAAGGAATAGAAATTTCTGGACTAAGTTATTATTTTCTCAATGGTGGTGCAAAATCCGTCATGGCTTCATTATGGCAAGTGAATGATGGTAGCACTAGTCAATTAATGCAAAACTTTTACAGTAACCTAGCAAATAATGCCAACGACACACAAATAACTAAAGCCGCCGCCCTCCGTCAAGCCCAACTCAAATTTTTACAAAGCAATGACTCAGGAACTAACTTAACCCAACGAGGCATCACTGCCGCCCAACCAGTAAAATCAAACTTATCTCACCCTTACTACTGGGCACCTTTCGTTTTAATTGGCAACAGTTTGTAATGAAGAAGCCAGAAGGGAAGAAACTTTGACCAGGATTTACAAAATTTATGGATGAACAAGATTTCTAGAATAATCCTGTTCATCATGTAAATCCATAAATCCCGATCGCGTTTTGTAACAGCTTGTAAAAGACTTGCGAGATAAGTCGCTAATCGTTCTATCGTGAATGATTGAAACGACTTTACCCTTCAGTTTAATTACTATCAAAGACAAACACATGATAGAAAAAATATTGCTGGCTGATTCTGGAACAGGTCACACTGAAGAAATGCTAAAAGCTTTGATGGAAATACCCGCCATTAAACCTGCTTCAGTCACCGTGTTGCACGTTGTACCCCCGCAAGTCAATGCCGATGAGATGACAGCTAAGTGGGAAGAAGGAGGTAAGTTTCTTGCCACTGCGATTCAAACTTTACAATTAGACCCAAACCACGTCAACGCCATGCTGCGACAAGGCGATCCGAAAACCATTGTTTGCGAAGTCGCTGACGAAATGGGGGCAGATTTAATTATTATGGGTTCTCGTGGCTTAAAGCGCCTAGAGTCAATTTTGGAAAACTCTGTCAGTCAATACGTTTTCCAACTGTCCAACCGTCCCATGTTATTGGTTAAGGACGATATTTACGTCAAGAAACTTAACAAAATAATGGTCGCTTTGGATGCTTCGGACGCTGCCAAACAATGCTTAAAGCTGGCTTTGTTCCTCCTGCGCGACATCAAAGGCGGTCAATTGATTTTGGCTCACGTTAACGCCAAAGGTCAAGAGACTCCCCCCGCTGTTGCGTCAGTGTTAGATAGCGCCACTGCTGAAGCCAAGAAATTGGGTATTAACACCAAGTCTGTGAGTGCTGTTGGTAAAGCTGGAGAACAAATCTGTAATCTGGCTCAAGAGAATAATGTAGACTTACTATTGCTAGGTTCTCCCGATCGCCGTCCGTCGATCGCCAAAGCATTCCCAGACTTAGACCGCTTGTTAGGTAGTTCCCTATCTGACTACGTAAGAGTTTATGCCCCTTGTCCAGTTCTGTTAGCCCGTGTTGTTGGTTAATCACTCAATACAGTTGTATCAAAGGAAAAGGGATTAAGTGGAAAAAGGGAAAGAGGAAATTTAGATTCCTTCCTTTCCCCTTTACCCTTTAACCTTTTCCCTTTTCCCTTTTCCCTTCTTGAATTTTCTCTTCTTGATTATTCTTTCAGCCAACAGACAACTAAAAACAATTTTGTAAAAGGTCTATTGGTTAAACGTTCTTATCGGTACCACGAGTGTTGGTTTGAATGTACAGAATTAAGAGAAAAACGGTAGGAACCAACACAAATAGAATACTGGCGACAAACCCTAGATCGTTAACTTCCATAAAATCCCAACCTCTGTTCACAGCAATCTTTTGACAAAACTAGGATATCACGCCAAGTACTTATGGTTTGCTAATTACGCTGACTGGCCCATTAACCAAAGTTTGACAAGCCAGCCGATAATTTTCCGGTTTCTTCTTCAACTTCCGATTTTCTACTTCCGTGCGGGGAGAAAGGTTTTCCATTCCAGAGGCAATTTCGACAATGCAGGTGCCACATTGACCGTAACCACCGCAATTCATTAATTTACCCGTGAATTTATACAAATCTATGCCATTTTGCAGCATTTTCTCTCTTAAATTCGCCCCATCGGCTGCAACCACTTCACTATTTTCTTTAACAAATTTAATGTTAGCCATTACTTACCCCTTGATTAACCGGATCTTCGCCTTGAACAAACCCGTCGATTAGCGTTGACTGTCTTATTTTACTTTTTCTTAAGAACTATTACAAACTTTAAATATTGGGGACTGGGGACTGGGGACTGGGGACTGGGGACTGGGAAGGGGTTAGGGGTTAGGGAGGTGGGGAGGTGGGTTCGGTTAGGGGAGAGTTTTGAGTTTGTAGGGGCGGGTTTTGCAAGAGAGATTGTCTGTGAGTGAAAAAGCTTTTTACTCGCACCCGCCCTGGAGAGAGTTTTGAGTTAAAAAACTTCCCCATCCCCCCATCCCCCCATCTCCCCATCCCCCCATCTCCCCATCCCCTCTAGGGAAGTGGGATGTTACTTACAGATCTGGTGAGGGTGGCTAGCGATCGATTGTAGTCAATTACTGCTCTAACTAAGTTTCCTTGCGCTTCTGTCAGGTCGTTTTCTGCGTCAATTACTTCCGTTTGCGTACCCACTCCAGCTTGAAAACGCAACCGTGCTAAACGTAAAGCTTCTGCGGCTTGGGTTACGGCGAGTCTAGCAGTTTGAATGTTCTGGAAGTTAGCGTTTAAATTGTAAAAGGCTTGTTCAACTTGGAAACGAATTAGATTCCGCCGATCGGCAAATTGAGTTTCTGCGATTTCAATATTAGCTTCCTCTTGCGCTGCCCTTGCCCTAGCTGCGCCGCCATCAAACAAATTCCAATTCAGTCTTGCCCCCACTGTATAACCATCTGCCAAACCGAAACCATCATTAAACCGATCTAGCAGATTGTAGTTGGCAACTAAACTTACTTGCGGTCTGCGAGTGGCTAAGGCAACACGCCGTTGCTGTTCAGCAACATTCCGTTGCGCTAACTGCTGTTCCAGTTCAGCACGGTTTTGAAATGCTCTAACAATACTTTCTTCTAAAGTTAAATTCCATAGTCCAGCAATTTCTACAGGGTCAGCAGCGACAATATTAATTGATTGGGGTAAACTCAAAATTTGCGCTAACTGGCGACGGTTGACTTGCTGTTGAGCGCGGTTAGTAACTAAAAGTTGGTTTTGGTTGGCTAACTGCACTTGTGCCCGCAGGGTATCGAATCTGGTGCCTAATCCGGCTTGTTCCAATGCTATAGCATCTCGTAAACTTTGTTGAGCATTACGGACAGCAGATTCGGCAATTCTTACCTGTTCATCTGCCAGTTGCAAGTCGTAGTAAGCATTGGAAACGTCCAAGCGTGTTTGTTCGCTTAAGGCTTCAACTGCTAACTGGGCGCTGCGAAGTCTTTCTTGGGCTGCCCGAATTTGAGCGTTACGCCGCCCTCCATCTACAAGGCTATACTGAGCTTGTATTGTGCCGCTTAAACTTAGTGCTCCAGGCTCAGATAGCTGCTCAGGTGGCTCGACGAATGTTTCGCCTCGTTGTCGTGCCGCTTCTCGTGCCGCATCTATTTCCCTTTCTCTTCTCCTTTGATCTCGTTCAAAGCCAAACTCGTTTTCAGCGCTTCGTCCCCCTTGCACATCTGCGTTTAAATCTACTGTGGGATACAAGGCTGCTCTGGCTTCTCGTAGCTGGGCTTGGGCCTGTTCCGCTTGTAGTCGGGCTACTTGCAGGGGGCGATTGTTCCGTTCTGCTAGTTCTATTGCTTGTTCTAAGGTCAGAGGTTGAGTTAGTTCTATGTTTACCTCTTCTGGTCTGGTGGGAAACTGTAATGGGTTAGGATTGGGGGTCAGATAGTTGGGAATGGGAACAGCGCCCGGTGGTCGCTTAACTGGTAGATTTTGTGCCATCAAGTTATTGGTTGGAGATAGGGATCTGCGGTTTTTTGTCACTTGATGATTTGACGTTAAAGCCTTGATATTGCGATCGCTTTGCCTGCCAGATCGCCCTGTCGCGGATTCCAGTAACGGCAGTTCGCGATCGGCTTTTCTTTGTTCCTCTTTGTGCCTTTGATTACTAAGTAATAAATCACTCTTTTGAACCACAGCAGGTAAACTTTGGTTACTTTTCATTGCTTCACTGCTGGACTCAGGACTGGCTACACCGCTTTTAGCGTTAGCTATGCGGGGCATACCAGCACATACTATGGCACTCACACTCACAACCACAAGATAATGAAGCTTTAACATACGCTTTTGAAGAGTCTGCTGCTTTGTGCAAACAACTACAGCAGCATACTAGTTGAGAACTGGACTTGGCAAACACTCCCTTGGTCAGCAACAGGTAGCGTCATCGTGATCCAAGAGTACCCCGGTGAGCAGCTAACTGTTTCCTGATCAAATATAAAAGCCTTTCTGCTTTCGGGCAACAATGGTATTTCTCTAATGAATGTAACCAGGAAAATGCCAATTTTACGGAATCGTCTAGGTTATGTTCCGATTTTCTGATTTTTTTGTTAGCTCTTGTTTAATAAACTATACACTTATTCAATTGTGTATAGCACTGAGCAATATAACATAGTTTTATCAGCCATTATAATAAATGAGTATCCCATATTTAGAACAATTGCTTTATTTATGGTTAGGAGATTAATGTTATAATAGCAAAAAAAAGGCGATTTTAGTGAAGTTTAATTATTTTCCAGAAACCTTGCTGGCATTAGTTGCTTTTTCTGTGCTAATTTGGCGCAAAAATCGTTTAATTAATCAAATACAAAAACCGCTTCGGAAAAAAATGATCTTACAAAAAAATCTGCAACCTGAAACAGATTTATCCCAAAATTATGAAATATTCCAGTTAATACTGGAGGCTACTAATGAGGGAATTTGGGATTGGGATATCAAAAATAATACTTTATTTTGGTCGGATAAATTGTTGATTTTACTTGGTTTAATGCCGGGAAGTTGTCATCCGACTTTAGACTTATTTTATCAATTAATTCACGAAGAAGATCAGATAAGAGTCAACCAAGCAATCCAACAACATTTAGAATTTAACCAGCCATATAAGTGCGAAATGCGATTAAAAAAGGCAGATGGTAGTTATGGTTGGTTTCTCAGTCAAGGTAAAGCAGTGCGAGATGCTAATGGTCATGCTATCCGTATGGTTGGCTCGATGGTTGATATTAGCGATCGCAAAGAAATAGAAGAAAGATTGCGGCAGAGTGAACAAAAGTTTCGTTCGGTTTTTGACAATGTTCCGGTAGGCATGGCATTAGTTAATGCTGACGGATATACCATGTTAGCTAACGAAGCAGATTGTCAGTTTCTTGGCTATACCCAAGAAGAACTAATTGGGATGCACTTTACGGAATTTACCCATCCCGAAGATCTAGCCATAGATCGGGAATTACACAAGTCGTTATTAGCAGGAGAAATAAATAGCTATGTAATTGATAAACGTTATATCCGCAAGGATAAAGCAGTTGTTTGGGGACGCTTGTCAGTATCTTTAATTAAAAATAAAGATGGTTCCCTTTTATATACAGTAATTGTTTGTGAAGATATCACTGTTCGTAAACAAGCAGAAGAAGCTTTGCGACAAAGTGAAGCCAAACTTGCGGCGGCTCAAAGAGTTGCTCGGATCGGCAATTGGGAATTAGATATAATTACTAGAAAAATTGTTGGTTCGTCAGAGTTATTCCGCATTTTTGGCTTTTTTTGCGACCGCAAAGAATATGATTACCAAGAAGTTTTGCAAGTTTGTTTTCCTGAAGATCGAGAAAGATTACTACAGGCAATTAGCCGAGCAATTAGCGAGGGAAAATCTTTTGAAATTGATTTTAAAGCTGTTCGTAAAGATGGTGCAGTTATCTACAATCAAGCTAGAGGAGAAGCAGTTTTCAATAGTCAAGGACGAGTAGTTAAACTATTTGGTACAGTTCAAGATATTACTCAACGTAAACAGCTAGAAGTATTACTACAATCGCAAGCGCAGAGAGAAGAAGCTCTAAACCGAGTCATTCAAATAATTCGCAACTCCTTGGATTTACCAACTATTTTTGACTCTGCTGTTACAGATATTGGTGAACTTTTAGAAGTTGAGCAAGTGGCTATTGTTCAGTATTTACCAGAGCCAGAAGTTTGGTTAACAGTAGCAGAATATCGCCAAAACAATCAGAGAAATAGCTTGATGGGGCAGAAAATTCCCGATCGAGACAATCCGATTTCTTCACAACTCAAAAAATTAAAAATTGTCCAGCTAAATGATACTAGCCTTTGTCAAGATGAGATTAATCAAAATTTATCTCAGATTTTTCCAGGCGCTTGGTTACTGATTCCATTACACTTTAACTCAGTGACTTGGGGTAGCCTGAGCCTTTTAAAACCTCAACAATATTCTTGGCAAGAATCAGAGATAGAAATAGCTAGAGAAATAGCCGATCAATTAGCAATGGCAATTTATCAATCAGAACTTTATCACCAAGTACAAACAGCGAATGAGGAGTTAAAAAAATTAGCAACTATTGATGGTTTAACTCAAATAGCTAATCGCCGTCGATTTGATGAATATCTTAACAACGAATGGTTGCGTCTGAGAAGAGAAAAAGCACCATTATCTTTAATTTTGTTTGATATTGATTTTTTTAAGCTTTATAACGATACTTACGGTCATTTAGCAGGAGATGATTGTTTACGCCAAGTAGCAATAGTTATTAGTGACATTTTCCGCCGCCCAGCTGATTTATTTGCTCGCTACGGTGGTGAAGAATTTGCGGTGATACTTCCTTACACTGATTTGTCAGGCGCAACTTATTTAGCGGAACTTATTCGCCAAACAATTCATAATTTAAAGATTCCCCATAGTCAATCTTTAGTAAGTAATCATTTGACAGTTAGCTTGGGAGTTACTTGTGTGATTCCAGATGCTCAATTATCGCCGCAAGAATTAATTAATGCTGCGGATCGAGCACTTTATTCTGCTAAACAACAAGGGCGCGATCGCGTAGCTTTTAGCGAAAACAACCATGCTAATTTCTGTGAAAATTAATTTATCCCCAAAATTTTGTAACTTTTATTGGCGTTTAGTAGCCAATAAATTTTTAGTTATCAGATAAATTGGTATAGGTTGATCGATACCTTTAAAGCGATATTCCCCCATTTCTTCTAACTCTAAACGTTGAGAAGGTTGCAACATTTTATATGTTGTTTCACTGACTATTAATTTACCAGGAGGACAGATTGATTCCATCCGCGAAGCTAAATTAATCGTCGAACCTAAAACCGTATAATCTACCCGCAATGTACTACCCACATCTCCCACAACAGCTTTCCCGCTATTAATAGCAATTCGTAATTCTAAAGGATGAAATAACACTTTATTTGTATTGATTTTTGCTAACCGATCTAACATTCCTTTCGCGGCTCTAAAAGCTCTTTCCGCGTGATCTTGTTGCGGTTCTGGTGCGCCAAAAAATGCCATAATACAATCGCCAATAAATTTATCTAAAGTTCCACCTTCCGCAAACACTTCTTGCAACATTTCCTCAAAAAAAGCATTGAGTAATTCGGAAATTTTTGCCGGAGTTAACTTTTCTGAAAGTGCTGTAAAACCGACGATATCAGCAAACATAATACTAATTTCGCTTTCTTTGGGAGTTAAGCGAGTGTCTGATAAATTACCCGCTTTCATCATTTGTTGTACTACTGCTGGAGAATGGTATCTCTCTAAGCGATGACGAATTTTTTCTTCATTCCTTAATTGCCGGGTTAGTAACCATCTTTGTACACTAGAAGCTACTAAGTTAGCTAAGGTAGAAAAAAAACTCAAATCTTCATCTTTTTGCTGAATTGATTCGCTAATGGGAATATGTCCATCAGCATATAAAACCCCAACAACTTTAGTTTCATCCCATAAAGGAACAGCCATTACACTGTGAATATCTTTAGTGATTATACTAATTTCATTACCGAACCTTTCATCGAGTTGGGCATTAGAAGTTTGAATTGCTATCTTTTGCACATATACTGTTTGGCATATACTGCGACTAATCCAACTTGCATCATTAGGTAAGGGCTGAGAATAGTAAACTTCTTTAACTGCTCCATTAAATAGTTTTAAGTCCCCTGTTTCATTATCAACAATTAACAAACCTAACCGTTCCATACTTTCAATGTAACGGAAAACAACTTTTTTAACTGCTAAGAATATCTCTTCGATCGATTCGGCTGAGTTTAAATTTTGCGCGATATCAACTAAGTCTTTTAAGCGGGCGATCGAGGTTTCTTGTCGTTTAACTTTATCAGCTAAATTATCCGCTTGTATCCATTGTTCTTTCAAATCATTCACATTGCGAACAATAGTCATTCCCTCATCCAATTCAGGTTGATCGAATTTTATTACCTTTGGTAAAGTAGAATCATCCAAAATAACTCTAGCATCAATATTCCCTAATTTAATCAAATCATTATGTGCTAAAATTGCCGGACTAGTCAACATTGTTTCATTTAAGAAAGTACCATTTTTACTTCCCGTATCTTCAATGAACCATTTGCCTTCCCCTTGCTTAAAAATTCGCGCATGATAGCGAGAAATTCCAAAATAAGGCAGATTTAAATGGTTATCTGGTAAACGTCCTATAATAAATTCATCTCGATCTACTGGTATTATCTTTTCTTCATTTTCCAGGTAGACACACAGCTTAAGCTCTGCCATTTTTTTACCCTTTATTGCTATTTATTATTGCTAATAGCGCCCCTGATATAAGTTGACACATCTACGGATGAAGTAACTTTTTTCTATCCTTATCATGTCTCCAGTCTAACCTAATAGGTACTTTCAATAACTGGATTTGTAACGAAAAGGCGTATCCGTTGTAACATTAAGATTAACCAGATCAAGCAATTGTTAACCAAGGTTAAAGAATCCACTTAGATGCCATATCTCGCTAGTATTTCCCTTTATCCAGTAAAATCCTTAGATGGAATAGCTGTTAACCAAGCAAAAGTGTTACCCAGCGGTGCTTTATGCCAAGACCGAGAATTCGCTATCGTAGATACACAAGGTCGGTTTGTCAATGGTAAACGCAATGCTTTAGTGCATTTATTGCGATCGTCTTGGAATAGCAGCATACAGACTATTTGTTTAGAGATTCAGGGAACATCAGAAAAACAGGAATTTGATATCGAGAGCGATCGCTCCCAGCTAGAATCCTGGTTAAGTCAATATTTTGGTTTTGCCGTCACATTAGTGAAAAACTCAACTACTGGTTTTCCAGATGATAACATTGCCTCTGGCCCAACTGTAATTAGCACCGCTACTCTAGAAACCGTCGCCTCTTGGTTTCCGGGAATTTCTGTAACCGAAATGCGCCAACGTCTCCGTACAAACCTGGAGATAAATGGTGTTCCTCCCTTTTGGGAAGATCGACTTTTTGGCAATGAGGGGGAAGTCGTAAAATTTCAAATTGGCGAAGTGATATTTGAGGGAATTAACCCTTGTCAACGTTGTATTGTTCCGACTCGTAACTCATTAACAGGCGAAAGTTATCCTAACTTCCAAAAACTTTTCAGCGAAAAACGCCGAGAAACTTTACCAAATTGGGTAAATTCATCTCGATTTAATCACTTTTATCGCTTGAGTCTTAATACAAAAATTCCTGCTTCTGAAGCAGGAAAAATTTTACGATTAGGAGATGAAATCAAACAGTTGTAATCTCTTAATCTCCAGTTTGTTGTAACGAATTTATTCGTTATTAAGCAACAATTGTTAATTCTCCAGTATCCAAATCATAACGACCACCCACAATTTTTAGCTTACCTTCTGTAATCAGGTTAGACAAAATAGTGGATTTTTGCTTCAAATTGTCTACTTGGTATTTCACATTAGCAGCAACCGCATTGTCTACAGGATCGCCTGTTTTTCCTCTTACCAATCGCACAGCTGGTTTAATCTCTTCAACAAAAACCCCCATTCTTCCAGGAAGTGGATCGCCTTTGACTGCTGCTGCTACTGCACCACATCTTTCATGCCCCACAACCATTATTAGCTGAGTTCCTAACACTGCGGTAGAAAATTCTAAGCTACCTATGGCAGTTTGACTGGCAACATTTCCTGCAACCCGAACTACAAACAAATCTCCAAGTCCCTGATCTAACACAATTTCTGCTGGAAGTCGGGAATCAGCACAAGTAAGAATGGAAGCAAAAGGATACTGTGCAGCAGCAGTTTCTTGTAAACGCAATTTAGACTGCAAATTTTGCCGCTTGTCCTCAACAAATCTTTTGTTTCCTTCAATAATTCGCTGCAAAGCTACATCCGCAGAGACTGGTTGCGGTTTTTCTTGCGCTTCTGCTAACTGCGGAGTCACTGCTTCCTGTGCGCCCCAAAGGAACCCGCCAGCAGTACTAACAGCTAAACCCGCACTTCCAATTCCCGCCCATTTTAAAACGTTACGACGACCGATAAAACCATCCATGCGACCCATAATTATGCTCGCTTAAACTCCACTATTTCATGCCGAAGACAAGTTTTTATTTTATTAAACTATGAGAACAACAATAAAAAATAATCTTCTTTTTTAAGAAAAATAAATTATAATTAAATTTTATTACATTTTTATATATGGTAACAAACCAGCTAGTGATTATGATTGACTACCAAGAAGCACATTTAAAACAGAACTACTCGACGGAATTTAGGGCTTATTTTTGTAGTAAATTTGGCTTTATTGATTAATAGTCTAATCCAATGTCAGTATGAGAATCTTGATCGTTGAAGATGATGAACGAATTGCCAAACCATTAGCTGAAGATTTAAGACATCAGCATTACGTTGTGGATTTAGCTGCTGATGGTTTGCAAGGTTGGGAATATGCAATTTCAGCAGAATACGATGTAATTTTATTAGATTTAATGTTACCAAAAATGGATGGTATCACTTTATGTAAACGGTTACGAGATACACAATTAAATGCGTTAATTTTGATGTTAACAGCGCGAGATACTACACAAGATAAAGTTATGGGTCTTGATGCGGGTGCTGATGATTATTTAGTTAAACCTTTTGAGTTAGAGGAAGTATCAGCGAGAATTAGAGCTTTATCACGAAGAAGTCGGCAAACTCAACAACCTATTTTAATTTATGGTGATTTACAACTTGACCCTAGTAGTCATAAAGTAACTTATGCTGGTAAAGTTTTGTTGTTAACGCCTAAAGAATATATGATCCTTAAATGCTTTTTGAGAAACCCAGAGCAAGTTTTTACTCGTTCAGCATTACTAGATAAACTCTGGGAGTTTGATAAGTCATCGCAGTCAGATACTATCAAAACTCACATTACCAATTTGCGTCGGAAACTCAAAGAAGCTGGAAGTAAGGAAGATTTAATTACCACTGTGTACGGTGTTGGCTACCGCCTCTCTAACAAATGAAACAAATTAATAATTTTGTTTAAGGAAATGAGAAATTAGAGAATGTTTAATAAAATCCGCGATCGCTTGTTGTGTTCTTACCTGTTTGTATTAGCATCAATACTGATAATATCTGCCCTAGCTGTAAGAGTGGTTTTTGTTCGCAGCTTAGCTAAACAGCAGACAGAAAAACTGATTGCTTTAGCTGAAGGAGTAGCGGCTAACGGACAGTTTTATCAAGGCAATAAAAAGTTTGAAAACGAATATTTTCTTAGAGATTTAGCTTTTCATAATCAAGCTTTACAATGGTTCAATCCTCAAGGTAAATTGATTGCTCAACAGGGACAAGTCGTGTTAAATTTACCAATTCCTGTACATCCAGAGCAAAAAGTACAATTTCAAACTGATAAGATTGCCATTGAAGGAGTAACTTTACGGATTATTAGTAGTAATAATGGTCAGCTAATTGGATATATTAGGGCGAGTCAAAGCCTAAAAGAATTAAATGAAACTATTCAGAAATTGGATTTTGGTTTAGGTGGGGGAATTGTGATGGCTTTGGTTTTAAGCGGTGTTGGGGGAGTGTTTTTAACTCGTCAAGCG
The DNA here is from genome assembly GCF_041929345.1 of Floridaenema aerugineum BLCC-F46. Taxonomy (NCBI): domain Bacteria; kingdom Bacillati; phylum Cyanobacteriota; class Cyanophyceae; order Aerosakkonematales; family Aerosakkonemataceae; genus Floridanema; species Floridanema aerugineum. The sequence continues at coordinate 3,155 of NZ_JBHFNQ010000062.1, read as the reverse complement.
ATGCAACCAATTGAACAAAGCTTTCAACGCTTAAAACAGTTTACTGCTGATGCGTCTCACGAATTGCGAAGTCCATTAATGGCAATTAAAAGTAATGCAGCGGTGGCGTTGAAATACCCGGAAGGAATGCGATCGACAGATGCAGAAAAGTTCCAAGCGATCGCTAATGCTACCGATCAAATGTCTCGCTTAACAGAAGACTTACTGTTTTTAGCCCGAACTGATAATGTCAATAGTCATGATTGGGATCGTCTGGACTTAACAGCTATTTTAAATAATTTAATTGAACTTTATCAGCCACAAGCAGCTGCTAAACAAATTGATTTGTTAGGAAAATTAGCTGATAATTTATACGTTTTAGGTGATTCAGTTCAGCTGATTCGCTTGTTTACTAATTTACTGCAAAATGCCATACATTACACTCCTGAAGGAGGTAAAATTACCATCAAAGCCAGTCATTTTGGTACTTATATAGAAGTAAAAGTTCGCGATACAGGTGTAGGAATTGCACCGGAACATTTAAAACAGGTGTTTGAAAGATTTTGGCGGGCGGATCAATCTCGTTCCTATTGGAAAGGAGGTTGTGGTTTAGGATTATCAATAGCCCAAGCGATCGCCCAAAAGCACGACGGTGAAATTACTCTCACCAGTCAACTAGGAATTGGTAGTTGTTTCATTGTTTGTCTACCTGCTAACAATTCTTAAACTAAAAACGATATTAAGTAGGTGTAAATAAATAAAGTGATAATAGTTATATGAGGATGGGGTGGGCATCCTGCCCTTAATTTTCACTTTATTTATATGTACCTACTTACTACTCATTCATATTTCTTAAAGTAGCAACTGCGGAAGGAGATATTCGACTGAGATAACGGAATATCCAATATTTAAAAATCGTATCTAAGATTACTGGTACTGTAGCAATAAATAGAGAAATTGCACTTTTATTCGCCGCAATACCCAAATGACCTGCGAAACTTTCCAGTAGTACTTCCCAACCATGAGGCGAGTGAAACCCGACAAAGATATCTGTAAACAAAATAATGATAAAAGCCTTAGCACTGTCGCTCAAACCATAAATAATTTCATCCATAAAAGACTTAAGAACAACTATGTCTTGTTTGTGGGTCACAATAACTAAAGCAAAAGCAAAAAGCGCTATAATATCAGCAAAAACATTAGCCACAGCATCACGACTTTTGCCGCGAAACTCTTCGGCAATTTCATTAGCCTTATGTTTGACCTGCTCTTCCATTACTTCAGCCGATAATGGATTTGTCGGATTAATTAAGTTGTTAAACTTTAACTCTTCTTCAAAACTTTGTAACTCTCGGAGAGCTTCTTCTTTCATTTCCGAATTGAGAAAGATTTGAGCTTCGTTTTGGCTGACAAAATTATTAACTAAAGGAGTGACTAAGAAATGTTTCGCTGTTATTTGGACAAGCAAAGGAACAGTAATTAAAATTACCAGAAATCTTACGGAAATTCTAGTTTTATTCCGAGAATTGCGAAACTTTTTAATAACTTCTTCCTCAGCCTTTGGGTCTAATTCACTTTTGATTTTATTAATTGTTCTGCCAATTGACCTGGGTAAGGCTCCGGTTTTATCTGAAACAGTTTCAGTTGTTAAATCTTCCATATTCATAGAGGAGACGGATTGATTTTTTTTGTAAGAGTCGAGTTTTACTGAATTAGCGATCGGCACTAAAGCTAATGAATTATTACTAGGATATGAGTATTTTTCGATGATGCTATCAATTAATTTCACTTTCTCTAGTAAAAGCGGATTAGAAACATTCAGAAAATAGCGGCTGACTTTAAATTCGGCCAATCGCATTCTTACCTTACTTAAATTCTTGCCCAAATCAGTTTCTAAGTAAGACAAAACATTTTCACTATAATCGGTAGAATCAGTACAAATTCTCTCGCCATTAAAGTACTCTTCTTCAAGAGATTTAATGATCAAGGCTGCTTGGTATGCTTCCTCTAAAGCTCTTTCAGGAGTTTTCTGAAACCATTGATGAGCAGACAATAAGTGATGATTAAGTTTTTTATGCAAAGGCTCCGTTCTCTTGGAATAAAAAGAATTTTTCATTGCCGATACTTAACATATTTAACGTTTTAACATTATGTCCAGCAAATTAACTGGGCATAATATCAGGAATGATTGTTAATTAACTAGAACGCATGGCGGCGAGAGGGTCGGGTACAGGAAATAGCCCTTTTTCCAACGGGATAAATTCACCTTGACTAGCGTTGTAAGCGAGGATTTCTCCAGCTTCAATCTCATAAAACCAGGCGTGAAGATTGAGTTGACCGCTGTGAAGTCTAGCGCGAATTAAGGGGTAAGTTTCCAGGTTTTCTATTTGGGTTAAAATATTTTGTTCAATAGTTAACCTTAGCAACTTTTCACCTTTATAATCTTTGTAATTGTCTAGAACAAGACGACGGGTAGCCTCGGCATGATGCTTTAACCAGTCATAAACTAAAGGCATTTCTTCAGCCAAACTACCCACTTGTAAAAGACCTTTCATCGCTCCGCAATGAGAATGACCGCAGATAATAATATTCTTGATACCCAAAGCGTAAACAGCATATTCTATGCCAGCACCTTCGCCGCAATTTAGTGTTCCAAAGGCAGGAATAATATTACCAACATTCCGAATGATAAACAGTTCACCAGGCTGGGTTTGAGTCAGCAAATTTGGGTCAATTCTAGAGTCTGAACAAGTAATAAACAGTATCTCTGGGGCTTGACCGTGAGATAGTTGTTCAAACATTTCCCGGTGAGAGTTGAAATAGTTGTTATGGAACTCATTCAGACCTTTGATAATTCGGTTCATTGGCATTGGTAAATTCCCTCATTGACACTCTCCCGTTAAGCTATTCTCTGGGAGATTCTTGTTTCACCGAGCGCCGCTTTTTAGCAAAGCGTGCTAACGAGTCTTATGCCCTCTCCACAAGCTTGAAATTCTGTGTGTCCCACAGTATTTCTTGACAGTATTCTTAACCCTTCTTCCCTAATAATTAAAGTCAACGACTCTCTCACGAGAGCCGTTGCTCTCCAAAACCGTACTTGATACTTTTCGCATCATACGGCTCCTCAGTGAAATAGTGTTTGTCACACAAACGTCATTACCAGCATATCGTTAACC
>NZ_JBHFNQ010000061.1:0-2027 GCF_041929345.1 Floridaenema aerugineum BLCC-F46 | reverse complement strand
ATCAGTCAAAGTAAAAATGTACGTTGTTGGGGGGTTTCGCGCAAAAGAAAGCGCCAAAAACCCCAAAACAAACAAAAAAAAAAAAAAAAAAATAAAAATAAAAAAAAAAATTTTTTTTTTTTTTTTTTTTTTTTTTTTTTTTTTTTTTTTTTTTTTTGTTTTTTTTTTTTTTTTTTTTTTAATTTATTAAATTTGCTTTAACCCCCCCAACAACGTACTTGAGGAGGAATATTTATGAAGGTTTTGTTAATTTATCCCCTGTTTCCCAAAACTTTTTGGTCTTATGAGAAGATTTTAGAATTGGTCGATCGCAAAGTCTTATTACCACCTTTAGGCTTAGTAACAGTAGCGGCTATTTTACCGCAGGAGTGGGAATTTAGGTTAGTCGATCGTAATATTAGGACTGTCACCGAAGCCGAATGGGAATGGGCAGATTTAGTAATTATATCGGCAATGATAGTCCAAAAAGAAGACTTTATTGCCCAAATTCAAGCCGCCAAAAAACGAGGTAAAAAAGTAGCCGTTGGTGGCCCTTATCCCACAACTTTACCAGAAGAAGCCCTAGCAGCCGGGGCCGATTATTTAATATTAGATGAAGGGGAAATCACCCTACCCATGTTCGTGGAAGCAATTAAAAACGGCGTAGAAGCAGGAACTTTCCATGCCAATGGCGAAAAACCCGATGTCACTTCTACACCAATTCCTCGCTTTGAGTTACTGGAATTAGATGCTTATGATTCCATGTCAATTCAATTCTCACGCGGTTGTCCTTTTCAGTGCGAATTTTGCGACATAATTGTATTATATGGTCGGAAACCCAGAACTAAAACGCCACAACAATTGTTAGCTGAATTAGATTATCTTTACGAATTAGGTTGGCGACGAGGCGTGTTTATGGTTGATGATAATTTCATTGGCAATAAACGCAATGTCAAATTATTGCTGAAAGAATTGAAAGTTTGGCAAGCCGAACATGGTTATCCTTTCCGATTTAATACCGAAGCTTCCATAGATTTGGCGCAAGACGCAGAATTAATGGAATTGATGGTCGAATGTTATTTTGATGCTGTATTCTTGGGCATTGAAACACCTGACGAAGCCAGCCTCAGTTTAACAAAAAAATTCCAAAATACGCGCAATTCCTTAACTGAATCGGTGCAGAAAATTATCCAAGCCGGACTGCGACCGATGGCAGGATTTATTATTGGTTTTGATGGGGAAAAAGCTGGTGCTGGTAAGCGAATTGTCGAGTTTGCTGAACAAACAGGAATTCCCACTGTTGTATTTGCCATGCTGCAAGCTTTACCGAATACAGCCCTTTGGCATCGTTTAGAAAAAGAGGGACGTTTACGCAACCAAAATGGCAATATTAATCAAACAACTTTGATGAATTTTATTCCGACTCGCCCCTTAGAAGAGATTGCGAGGGAGTATGTAGAAGCTTTTTGGGATTTGTACGCAGCAGAACAGTTTTTAGATCGGAATTACCGCTGTTTCTTAATGTTAGGTGCGCCGAAAGTGAAAGCTAAATTTAAAATGCCTAGTTGGTTAGATTTACGGGCATTATTAATTGTAGTTTGGCGACAAGGTATCAAACGGAAAACTCGCTGGAAGTTCTGGCATCACCTGTTTAGTATTATTAAACGCAATCCGGGAGTTTGGGAACATTACTTAACTGTTTGTGCTCACAACGAGCATTTTTTAGAATATCGTCAAATTGTGCGTGACGAAATCGAAAGACAGTTAAACGAGTTTCTGGCAGAAGAGACAAAATTATCATCTGCAACTGCCAGAAAAACCGCGTTAGCTAGTTAACCCAAGTTGCTAATGGTGTTAATTGAGATTAAGATTAGGTACGTTGTTGGACTTTAGTCCTCCGATCGAGAATGGTAGAGTGCTCAAGCACAACAACGTACCCAAGAGTGCTCAAGCACAACAACGTACCCAAGAGTGCTCAAGCACAACAACGTACCCAAGAGTGCTCAAGCACAACAACGTACCCAAGAGTGCTCAAGCACAACAACGTA
>NZ_JBHFNQ010000060.1:0-41391 GCF_041929345.1 Floridaenema aerugineum BLCC-F46 | reverse complement strand
GTATTCTTTGGCAAATTGATCGTGGGGAAAGCGAGTCATTAGGGATTTTTATACTCTATGTATTAATTATATTATTTGATGGTTCATCTATTTCAGTTAATGATATTAATCAGGGCGATCGCATAAATAACAAAACATAGTCCGATCGCATAACCAAAAACAACCCAATCGCACTTTTCCCATCAGCACAAAAAAGAACGATCGCCTTTCCTAAACTTAGCCGAAAAAAGCGATACGCCTACGGCACGCTACGCGAACGCATTTTTTACTGGTAGTGCAATCGCATAACCAAAAACAACCCAATCGCACTTTTTCCCGTCAGCACAAAAAAGAGCGATCGCCTTTTCCAAACTTAGCTGAAAAAAGCGATCGCATTTTTTGCTGGTAGTGCGATCGCATAACCCAAAACAACCCAATCGGACTTTTCCCACCAACACAAAAAAGAGCGATCGCCTTTCCTAAACTTAGCTGAAAAAGCGATTGCATTTTTTTCTGCTAGTGCGATCGCATAACCAAAAACAACCCAATCGCTCTTTCTTTTCCCACGAACACAAAAAGAACGATCGCATTTCCCAAACTTAGCTGAAAAAAGCGATCGCATTTTTTGCTGGTAGTGCGATCGCATAATTGAAAATAGCTTGAGCCGATTTAGGGTGTTTTGCTGTAGTTTTGTTGATTCATGCTTGTTTACTTAGTTGGAAACTGGCCCGTTTGCTGGATTAAATTTCTGACACCCACGTTCTTTTCTGATATTTTCAGTACATGGAACAAAACATCCCCAGTGTTTTTCTTTATATTTGTTCCAATGGAACAGCGAAACTTGAATAGATGCAGATCCAGCTACTTCTCTAAGAAATGGATCTTGATGCTTAGATAGGGTTTCTCTACAAAAAGTTACTGCATCTGCCATGTTAAAGTTTATTTCAAGCGGAGGAGTTAGTCCTGAGCCAACCCGCTTTCTCACCGTACAAGCACCTCTAGTTGGATCGTCAATAGGTGGGTATTCATTATAAGCATAGCCCTCTGGCTTCTTTTTATTGCAAAGTTTGTCAAAGGTTACATTACCTACAAAAAATACATCATTTACAGGAGTTTGTGCAGTTTGTTGAGGTTGCGGAGGTTGTTGAGGTTGTTGAAATCGACTCATAAATTGATCAAAAGATTCTTTCCACAAAGCTAAATCTGATAGGCTAGGAGATGGATCTAAACTTGGCGCACACTTAATATCACTTATACATTGTTTAAACTTTTCTGGATTTCGTATTGCCCATTCGGTAATTGCTGCTCCTTTACCAAGAGTATAGGCAATAGTCACTAAATCTTTTGGACTGCTTCTAGCTTTTTGGATATTTGTTCCTAGTTTGTTAATTGTTTGACGTACTGGTTGTGGAATATTCCTCTGGATATGGTTAGAGAATTTGGGATTTTGCCTCTGACGTTGGTATTTAAAAAGCTCTGCTTTTCTGCCACTGTCTCGTAGCCACTGTTCGTATCTTGGATTATTGCTTGCAATTATAGTTTTGCGATTGTTACTTTTGGTATCAATAACCAGTATTTTTTTAAGGCTGGAGCTCAATGTAGAAGACATTTGCTTATTCATTGAAACATAAATTTCATTTCCACTTTCAGTATCAACTATTACTGCCCACACAGATGGAGAATTTTGTGTCCCTACCCAAGTAATTATCAATTCATCGGATACATCTGATTTAGGTTGATTTCCTAATGATTCGATCAATTGTCGGTAGTAAGGGTTACTTCCTGTTAATCTGATAGGGAAAATAGCAATTGGCTCAGGCTCAGAAGGAGACTCATAAATGCTGTAAAGCCACATACCATCTAAAGATTTGTTATCAGGTTGACTCGAATCAGGTCTGTCAAAGTCAGGACGAACCGGAAAATTTGGCCCCGGATCTTGTGGAAAAGGTGGTGCTTGCGGATTACTTTGTTGTGGGGAAGGTGTACTTGGTTGAGGATCTCCAAATTCACTGGGATCTCGTTGTGCTAACAAATTACTAAAACCATCAAAAATAGTGTTTTCTACAGCAGGGGGAGTTGCTGCTACTACTCGCTGAGAAGATTGTCCCCAATTTGCTGTACAAACCATTGAATTGAAACTGAAAATCCCACAAACTAAAGTGGAAAAAACGCGATTTACCCAAGAACCAGGAACGAGTAAAGCACCAAAAATAGCGGCAACAAAACTCACCAAACCCAGAACTAAAAAACGAATGCGACGCATAAATTACCTCGTTTCAAAATTGTTGAACGTCAAGAAAACTCAAAAATGCTTTCAGTCCATTTTTAGGGGCAGGTTTAGCAAAAATTCTTTGTTTGTTACAGATAACCTCACAACAAAACCCGCCTCTGCCAACCTTGTAGAGACGTTGTATACAACGTCTCTACAATATGTGTAATCGATCGCAAATCATCCAAGAGTTTTTTGCAATTACCTCCTAAAACGGCAAACCAGGAATTCTCACTGGGATAACTCGCTGAATAATTCCAATGCCAACATTAAGGGCAAAATTGTTATACCAACCCTTAACTTCTTCGCGGGAAGGTTGAGTTGCGGCGACATTATCAGCTGGTTTATTATCCCTAGTGATACTAGAAGAATTCATCCCAGCTTCAGGCATTAAAGCGACAAAAGTATTAATCGGAACTGCCGCATTAAATCCGGTTTTAATCTCTTCTTGTCCACCTGATTCTGTTTGTACAGCACCAGTGCGATCGCCTTGTCCATGAATTCCAATTACTCGTCCATTCACATCAAAAACAGGGCCACCACTCATTCCCCGGCGAGTCAAAGCATCGTAACGGATCGTATAACCTTGGGGACGACTACTAGGACGACTGCTAACTTGTCCAGCAGTAAATTCAAATTCCCTTTGTCCACCAGCTTCAATTGACTGCGGATAACCAGCAATATAAATTCCCGATCCAATTCCCGCATCATCGGAATTACTAATTGCCGCAATAGCTTGTTGTTCAGGACTTTCAAAAGTCACAATTGCTAAATCGGGATCGTTGGGATTTTTCGCCAAATTAACCACAGATTTTGCCGTATAAGTTTTGCCTTTACTGGTGTAAATCTGGTATTCCAAATTGGGATTTTGTACCACATGATTAGCGGTCAAAACTGTATATGTATTGCCATTTTTAGCAATAATTACCCCAGAACCACCCAAGTCATTACTCAGCGGATTGTCAATTCTCACCGTTGTAGGAACAGCAATTTTCGCCACATCTTTAGCCGTTTTCGCCATAGCAGGTTGGCTAATTACGATCGCAGCAACAACAGCTGTACCTGCCAAAATTCCGGGAACATAATTAAACCGAGAAAAACCTAAACTCATAACAAACTCCTAAAAAATACAGGTACGTAGTTGCGCTTCAGCGCCAAATCTTTAGCACTAAAGCGCAACTACGTACTTATTAATGGGAATTCCCCAACTCGAATTCATGATTTGCTGTAACATTGCAGGTGAAGGTTCGCTGCCATCTTCAAAGGCATAAACGCCAAAATCTGGATCGCGGTTTTTCACCCTGCCATTAATCCCAATTAACAAACCATTGGCATTAAAAATTGGCCCCCCACTCATCCCAATGGCAATATCATTTGTGTAGCCCAATCGATAACCTTGAGACAAAGATTTCGGCAACAACAAAGACACTTCTCCAGAGGTAAATTTAAAGATTTGAATACCTCGATCGAACGTCGTATTGATAGTTCCTGGTTGATACATGGGAAAACCAGCCGCAAAAACCTTTTCTCCCACCATTGCAGGTGCTTGGCTAATAGCTGCAACTGCATAATTAGCCATGCTGCGAAATTGAATAACAGCTAAGTCTTGATTACCCAGTTGTTTCGGCGGAAAAATAGGAGAATAACGACGATTATCGGGAGTAATAACTGTGTATTTGCTGCCAAAAGCTACAACGTGCCAACTAGTTAAAAGCGTATAAACTTGCCCTTGTCGCTTAACAATTACCCCAGAACCAGAAGCATTACCAGAAAGGATGCGAACAGTAGTTAATTGTGCCAAGCGACGAACATTAACAACCTGAGTTTCTTCATCTGCCAAATTAACTGGAAATGCAGAAGCCAAGTTTGTAGTAAGCACTTCAGTGCTTAAAATTCCTACAAGTACGTAATTGAGCTTTAGCGCTAAAGCGCAACAACGTACCAGCTTTAGCGCTAAAGCGCAACAACGTACCAGTACCAGTTTTATACCGGAAATCACTTTACAACTCCCTCGGTGAACCAGTTTGAGGCGCTGGTTGCACGTTCGTTGGCGCATTCGGGGTTGATGGCGCACTACTATTGCCGCCTTCTCCCAAACGTCCACTCACATCAATATAAGGGACATTGCCACTTTCATTCAGAGAAGACACACCCGCTTGACCTTCGCGCCATGCTAAAAGATTATTCAGCGTCCGAACTGCATCTTGATTAGGTTTCAGAGTAAAAATCAAATTCTCGCAACGACCATTAATCACACTGGCAGTGCAAACAACCCTTTGCCGATTCATCATCCCAACGGTGATATATCTCAACTGTTTGTTCTGGCGATAGTTTTCCAAACGGGCACTAACTTCTTGACAGCGAGTTAAAGGGTCATATCCGGCACTTCTGAAACTATTGGAAACCCAACGAATCCAAGGTTCGCTGGCACCTTGGGCATTTTGGTAAACTGTGACGGGTACGCCGCTAGATGTGTCGCAATAAAAACCCCTTGCGGCAGAGTTTTGTGCCTGACTCGGTTGGTTAAATGTCCCAAATGCGCCAAGAGTAACAACTCCGGCAGTCAAAACTTTAGTCAGTATTGATAGTTTCATATTTGTTTCAGCTACACAAGGCAGCTACAGGAAAATGACTACCTATTAGGTATTCCCAAATTAGTCCAGCTTGGCACAGACAGATATAAAACTTTACATTTAATTACGTAAAAGTGGATATTTAAACGTTAGAATAGCGTGTTCATCTGCCCAGTCTATGTTTTGGGGAATTACCATCAGTGACGATCGAGGTAATTTTCAATGGGTGAGGAAACATATACTTATAGATCTGGGCAAGTAAGATAAAAAGAGGTCGCTGCATGGCATCCATCCGCGAGTTGCACCAACAACTCATCACCAAAGAACGTTCTGCTGTAGAAATAACTAAGGAAGCTTTGGAACGCATCGAGGCGGTAGAACCGAAAGTGCGTAGTTTTTTGTGCGTCACAGCAGATAAGGCTTTAGAACAGGCAAAGGCGGTAGATGCAAAAATTGCCGCTGGTGAAGAAATTGGGCTGCTGGCAGGAATTCCTATTGCCATTAAGGACAATATGTGTACTAAAGGAATTCCCACAACTTGCGGCTCAAAAATTTTGCAAGGTTTTGTCCCTCCCTACGAGTCAACGGTAACTCAAAAGTTGGCGGAAGCTGGGGCGGTGATGGTGGGTAAGGCGAACATGGATGAGTTCGCAATGGGTAGTTCTACGGAAACTTCGGCTTATCAGGTTACAGCTAATCCTTGGGATTTGGAAAGGGTTCCCGGTGGATCTTCGGGGGGTTCAGCTGCGGCTGTGGCGGCTGATGAAGCTGTGGTATCTTTGGGCTCGGATACGGGGGGATCGATTCGGTTGCCTGCGTCTTTCTGCGGTATTGTGGGGATGAAGCCGACTTATGGTTTGGTTTCCCGCTTCGGTTTGGTGGCTTATGGTTCTTCTTTGGATCAAATTGGGCCTTTTGGTCGATCGGTAGAAGATATAGCAATTTTACTCGGTGCGATCGCAGGTTACGATCCCAAAGATTCGACTAGTTTAAATGTGAAAATCCCTAATTATGCTAAATCTTTGAAACCGAATTTCAAAACTAGGGGAGTTCTGAGAGTTGGCGTAATTTCGGAAACTTTTGGTCGGGGTTTAGATCCAGTTGTCGAGAAAGCTGTGACTAAAGCGATCGAAGTTTTGCAAGAATTAGGTGCAGAAATTCATGTAATTTCTTGTCCCCGTTTCTCTTATGGTTTACCAGCATATTACATCATTGCTCCTTCGGAAGCTTCGGCAAATTTAGCCCGTTACGATGGAGTGAAATATGGTATACGCGATGAAGAGGCTAGTAATCTTTTATCTATGTATACTAAGACTCGCGCTGCTGGATTTGGGTTAGAAGTAAAGCGGCGGATTATGTTAGGAACTTATGCTTTGTCAGCAGGTTACTATGATGCCTATTATTTGAAGGCACAAAAAGTCCGCACTTTGATTAAAAAAGACTTCGATAGTGCTTTTGAAAAGGTGGATATTTTAGTTTCTCCGACTGCGCCAACAACGGCATTTAAAGTAGGTGATAAAACCGCCGATCCTTTGAGTATGTACTTAACTGACTTGATGACAATTCCAGTTAATTTGGCTGGTTTACCTGGGGTGAGTATTCCTTGCGGTTTTGATGAACAAGGTTTACCAATTGGAATGCAATTAATCGGTAGAGTATTGCAAGAAGAATTACTTTTGCAAGTGGCTTATGCTTACGAACAAGCAACTACTTGGAATGAGAGAAAGCCGAATTTGGATTAACTAGTAGGGGCGAAGCATTCGGACAGAAAATCTAGGGTTTGAACCGATAAATTGTCGCCCGAATGCTTCGCCCCTACCCAAAACTAATGACAAATGACTAAGGACGAAAAATATGTCTTTTGTTGGTTTACACACACACAGCGATTACAGTTTACTTGATGGCGCAAGTCAAATTCCTGAACTGATCGATCGCGTTATCGAATTAGGAATGTCTGCGATCGCACTTACCGATCATGGTGTAATGTATGGTGCGATCGAATTAATTAAAGTTTGCCGAAATAAGAATGTAAAGCCGATCGTCGGTAACGAAATGTACGTGGTAGAAGGCGAGATCGAAAAACAAGAAAAACGTCGCCGTAAATATCACCAAATTGTGTTAGCTAAAGACACCCAAGGCTACAAAAACTTAGTTAAATTAACCACTATTTCTCACCTGCAAGGTGTTCAAGGAAAAGGTATTTTTTCCCGTCCTTGTATTAACAGAGAATTATTAGAAAAATATCACGAAGGCTTAATTGTAACTAGCGGTTGTCGCGCAGGTCAAGTTCCGCAACTGATTTTACAAAATAAATTGAAAGAAGCCAGAGAATGTGCTAAATGGTATCAAGATATATTTAAAGATGACTATTATTTAGAAATTCAAGATCACGGTTATTTAGAAGACAGAATTGTTAATGTTGAAGTCGTTAAAATTGCCCAAGAACTAGGCATAAAAGTTGTCGCAACTAATGATTCCCACTTTACGGATTGTTCCGATGTAGATGCACACGACGCTTTATTATGTATTAATACAGGACAGAAATTAATTGAAGAACAAAGAATGCGCTATAGCGGGACAGAATATTTAAAATCCCCTAAAGAAATGGCGGAATTGTTCCGGGATCATTTGCCAGAGGAAGTAATTAAAGATGCAATTAAGAACACTTTAGAAGTAGCAGATAAAGTTAAAAAATACGAGATTTTCAACGAACCAAGATTACCTGATTATCCAGTTCCTCCCGATCATACACCTAGCACTTATTTAGAACAACTTGCTAGAGAAGGATTGCAAGAAAGATGCAATAATCGTAGTTATAATGACATCGAATCAGCATATAAAGAACGGCTGGAATATGAATTAAAAATGATTGAAAAGATGGGATTTTCCACTTACTTTTTAGTTGTGGGAGATTACATCAGATTTGCTAGAGATAAAGGCATCCCAGTTGGGCCAGGAAGAGGTTCTGCGGCTGGTTCTTTGGTTGCTTATGCTTTAAAAATTACGAATATTGATCCGGTACATCATGGGCTTTTATTTGAACGTTTCTTAAATCCTGAACGGAAATCAATGCCAGATATTGATACTGATTTTTGTATTGAAAGAAGGCAAGAAGTTATTGAATATGTTACCGAAAAATACGGTAAAGAAAGGGTAGCGCAAATCATTACTTTTAACCGTTTGACTTCTAAAGCAGTGTTAAAAGATGTGGCGAGAGTGTTGGATATTCCCTATAAAGAAGCCGATGAAATGGCGAAATTAATTCCGGTAGTCAGGGGAAAACCAACTAAGTTAAAGGTGATGATTTCTGATGACACTCCTGCCAAAGAGTTTAAAGAAAAATATGATAATGATGAAAATGTCCGGCGTTGGATTGATATGGCAATGCGGATTGAAGGTACTAACAAAACCTTTGGTGTTCACGCGGCGGGTGTGGTAATTTCGGCTCAACCTTTGGATGAAGTTGTACCATTACAAAAGAATAATGACGGTTCTGTAATTACTCAGTATTTCATGGAAGATTTGGAATCGCTGGGTTTGTTAAAAATGGACTTTTTGGGGTTGAAAAACCTCACGATTATTCAAAATACTTTGGATTTAATTAAGAAAAATCGTGGCTTTGCAGTTAATCCTGATGATATTACTTTTGAGGAAAGAAAGGCGTTTAAAATTTTAGGCAAAGGTGAGTTGAAAAAACGACCGCAAGAGGTAGAAAAAACCTATAAAGTTTTAGAAAAAGGGCATTTAGAAGGGGTTTTTCAATTAGAATCTTCGGGAATGCTTGATGTGGTGCAAAAGTTAAAACCTTCGAGTATTGAAGATATTTCTTCAATTTTAGCGTTATATCGACCGGGGCCTTTAGATGCGGGGTTGATTCCTAAGTTTATCGATCGCAAACACGGCAGAGAAGAAATTCAATACGAAGATAATAACTTAGAACCCATTCTAAATGAAACCTATGGCATTTTAGTTTATCAAGAGCAAATCATGAAAATTGCTCAAGATTTGGCTAATTATACTTTAGGTCAAGCTGATATTTTGCGTCGTTGTTTGAGTGGTTCAACTGAAGTAATTGATGCAGCTACAGGTAGGTTGGTTACATTAAGTGAAATTGCTAAAAAGCCTGAGTATTGGTTAGGAAGAAAAGTATTTTCTTTGGATTTAGAAACGCAAAAGATTACTCAACAACCAATTACAGAAATTCATCCTAATGGGGTGCGAGATGTTTGGGAAATTACTACTAAAACTAATCGGACTATTAAAGCAACAAACGATCATTTATTCTATACATTGTTGGGATGGAAGCCTTTAAAAGCATTTAAAATTGGCGATCGCATTGGTTTAGCCAAAACATTACCTATCACTCATAGCAGTGAAATTTCAGATTCACAAATTAAACTGACTGCTTATTTAATTGGTGATGGACATCTTTCTACTAAAAGCCCTAGTTGTAGCTATTTCTGTAACAGCGATCCCGAAATAATCGCCGATTTTAATCATTGTGCAGAAACATTATTTGGTTCATCAGCACCAGTTGATATTCAGTTACATCCTGGACGCAAGTCAGTAAATTATGCTCGAATTGGTTTTATTTCTGCTTTCAATCACTGGGTAGATAAACACCTAAAACGTGCTCATTCTAGAGATAAAGAAATTCCTAGTTGGGTTTTCTCGTTATCAAAGAATCAAATTAAACTTTTCTTGGGTACTTTATGGTCAACAGATGGTAGTTTTGACACTAAAATTGGACATACAGACTATACTTCAACTTCTCCAGTTTTGATTAAACAAATCCAACATTTACTCTTAAGGTTGGGTATTGTTGCTTTATTTGATGTCAAAACAATTACTTACCAAGGCAAACCTCACATTTCCTATCGGGCGCAAATTACAGGACGTGAGGATATGTTGAAGTTCTACGAACTAATTCAGCCATTTTTAAGTAGCTATAAACAGTTGCAAGCACAAGCTTGTTATTTAGCAATCAAAGATAAGATCAAAAATCAATCTAAACATACAATTCCTGCGGAAGTTATTACACTAATTGCAGATGCTAAAAAAGCTAGTGGTATGACTTGGGCAGAAATTGATCAAGCTGCGGGAACATTGAGGGGAACAATGTCTTCTGGCTTGAATTTTCAAAACACTCCTACTCGCAACTTATCTAGACATCGAGTTGGTAATTTTGCTTTAGCTTTCCAGCATTCTGAGTTAATGGCGATCGCAAATTCGGAAGTCTTCTGGGATGAAATTATTTCGATTAAATATGTAGGAAAAGAAGAAGTTTTCGATCTGACAATTCCTGAAACGCATAACTTTATCGCTAATGATTTTATTGCTCATAACTGTATGGGTAAGAAGAAAGCTGACGAAATGCAGAAGCAAAGAGAACTTTTTATTGATGGTGCAACTAAGAATGGAGTCAGGCAAAAAATAGCCGAAAAACTATTCGATCAAATGGTTTTGTTCGCGGAGTACTGTTTCAATAAATCCCATTCCACTGCCTACGCTTACGTCACTTACCAAACCGCTTATTTAAAAGCAAATTTCACAGTCGAATACATGGCTGCATTGCTAACAGCTAACAGCGGCGATCAAGATAAAGTACAAAAATACATTGCTAACTGTCAGGAATTAAACATTAAAGTTGAAGGGCCAGATATTAACCGTTCCGATCTTAATTTTACACCTTCAGATGGAAAAATTTTGTTTGGGTTGTCGGCAATAAAAAATGTGGGTGAAAATGCCATTAAAAATATTTTGGAAGTGAGGAAACAGGGAGGGGAGTTTAAGGATTTGGCGGATTTTTGCGATCGCATAAACCTACACAGCGTCAACAGTCGCGCCTTAGAAGCTTTAATCAAATGTGGCGCATTAGATTGTTTGAATCAAAACCGTCAGCAACTCATTGAACATTTACCTTTCGTCGTTAGTTGGGCACAAAAAAGTAAAGACGCTTCTGAACAACCAACTTTGTTTGACTTAGGAAGTGTCAGAAGTCCCGCACCAAAACCACCACAAATAAATGATTTTTCCCCCAAAGAAAAGCTACAATTTGAAAAAGAATTGCTAGGCTTTTATGTTTCTGCTCATCCCTTAAAATTCATTGAAAAATTAGCTCCTAAATTAAGCTTAAATCCTTCTCCCATTACCCTTAATCAATTAGCAGAAAACCGGGGAAAAAATGTCCATGTCATTGTCATGATTACCGAAATTAAAAGAGTGGTAACAAAAAAAGGTGATCCAATGGCAATTCTGCAAATAGAAGATTTAACTGGCAAATATGAAGCAGTTGTTTTTAGCAAAACTTATGACAAAATTAACGCTGATTTGGTAACAGATGTGCCATTAATTTTCAAAGGTAAAGTAGACACAGAAAAAGAACAACTTCAGTTAATTGTTTATGAAGCAAAATTAGTTCCAGCTGATACACTGGCGAGTTTGGAAGAAACTTCCACAACAGAAATCGAACCAGAAGTTATGGTAGTTTTGGAACTAACACCGCAGCAAATAGAGGAACAGCAACTACTCGAAAATCTCAGAGCAAATTTACAAGAATGTAGGGGTGACGCTGACGCGAAAATTCCGGTAATCGCAATTGTTATGAATCAAAATCAGCGTCAAGCTGTGCGCTTTGGTAAAGAATATTGGGTACAGGATTACGAATATGCTGTTTCTCGGCTCAAAAATGCCAAATTTAATGCTAGACTCTACTCCCCAATTAACTTTTGAAAATGACCAATGACAAATGACAAATGACAAATGACCAATTAATCAACCAAATCCCTGCCAAATTTTGATGGTTTTATCGGAACTGGCGCTAACAAGTAATTGACCATCAACACTCATTGCTAAACCATTAACCGCACTTGTGTGTTCATTCAAAGTAAACAGTAATTCCCCTGTTTCTAAGCGCCATATCTTAATAGTTTTGTCGCTACTGGCGCTAACTACAGTTTTACCATCAGGACTAATTGCCACAGCATTTACATACCCAGAATGTCCCGAAAAAGTCCGAATTACTTCTCCGTTTTGTAAATTCCACAATTTAACTGTTTTGTCCTTACTCGCACTAGCAAGCATTTGTCCATCAGGACTAAATGCTACAGAATAAACTGAATTAAAATGCCCATTGAGAGTATTAACTAATTCTCCTGTCCCTAACTTCCAAAGTCTAATTTGGTTATCTAAACCGCCAGTGGCAATTAATACCCCTTTCGGATCAATTGCTATTGCCTTAATCATTCCCGCAGAAGCAAACAAAGTGCGGATTGGCAAGCCATTTTTTAGCCGCCACAATTTGATAGTTCTGTCATCTCCACCACTAACTAAAATTTGTCCATCTGGGCAAATTGCCAGTGCATTCACATCTCTAGAATGTTCGGTTAAAGTTTGCATTAAAGTAGCGCTGTGTAAATTCCAAAGTTTGATTTTTTCATCATCGCTACCACTAGCAAGAATTAATCCATCAGGACTAATAGTTAGAGAATTAACTGCCTTTGTATGTCCTGATAAATTCTGTAAAAGTTCTCCTGTTTGGGAACTCCAAACTTTAATTTGGTCATCTAAACCACCGCTAGCAATCACTTGTTTATTAGGACTAATAGCTACCGCCATTACCCAAGAAGTATGCCCAGTTAAGGTATTCACACATCTCCAAATTCTCTGTGTAGAACTGGTTTTTGGTTGCAGGGAAACAGGTGGAGGCGTTATGGGACGGCGTGTATTTCTTCCCGGAGTAACTGGAGTTTTACTAATATTTAAACGTCCAGAAACACTGGGATTAGGTGCAGGTTGTCGGGAAACCGCAGGCGGGGGAGTAACTGTAGGTGGTTTGGTAGGTGTAGGATTTTGTCTAGTAGCGGGTTGCCAACCCACGACACTTAAATCTTGCAATACTATATCGGCTGATTGATAACGTTCATTCACCCAATCTTTGAGCATTTTATCTAAGATTTGGGCTAAGTTATCGCTAACATCTAACCCTTTTTTACGTAAATAATCGCGCCAAATCCATTGACCATTTAAAGGATTATAAAGGCTATCCGGCTTAACTTGGGTCATTAAGTAAATACAGGTTGCACCCAAACTATAAATATCACTAGCGGGAAACACTTGTCCGTTCCGCAATTGTTCTAATGGTGCATAACCTTCTGTACCAATTTTAGTTCCTGGTTGTGAGGCTGTACTTTCTGTAATTTGTTTAGCAATGCCAAAATCTATTAACACGAATTTTCCATCGTTTTTGCGGCGAATAATGTTAGTTGGCGTAATATCGCGGTGAATTACTTGTCGTTCGTGAACAAATTTTAATACAGGTAAAATATCTTGTAAAACTTCCCGAATTTTGTCTTCTTTAAATATTCCCTGTTGCAGCAATTCTTGATATAAATTTTGTCCTTCAATAAATTGTTGTACTAAATACAGACGTTTATCTTGTTCAAAGTAAGCTAACAGAGTAGGAATTTGCGGATGTACTCCTAGTTCATGCAGTCTATATGCTTCTTTATTGAAAAGTTCGATCGCTTTTTCTTGAGATTGCGTCCCTTGCGATTGTACGGAAAATTGCTTAATCACGCAGCTAGCATTTAACATATCTTGATCCGCTGCGAGATAGGTTTTGCCAAACCCTCCCTGTCCAATAGGTTTAATCACTCGGTAACGGTTTCTTAGCAGTGGTTCTAGTTTGCTACCGCAGTTTTGGCAGATCTTTCTACCTGGAGGATTTAATGGCTGTTTACAATTGGGGTTGAGGCAACATATCATAATTGGCAAGGCACCCGCAGGCTTAATTTGTTCTATTTAGCAGGTTTTTCTGTCTTGATACTATCTTCTTGGTTAACTTTTTTCTCTTTGCGATCGCTTCTGTTCCATTATGCCCTGTCTAAAGCCTAACACTACCAAAATATTTGCCAGTGTTAAAAAAAACTCAGCACCACCATGCAACCAATCAACATTTGCTAAAGATTCACCATAAACTATTTTTGCGTAAATTCCCGCAGGAATGGTAACACCGACAAACACCAAGGTCATGTAAAACCCAATTAAACCTAAACGTGGCATTTGTTGGGAACGAGTAATAAACCACAAGAAACCCAAATACGGAAATAGCGACACAATAAACAGGGTGTCTTTAGAAATCATAGTCCTAAGTTAGTAGAAGATGGCGTTTGATCCTGACTTCCAGGTGTTTTTACCATAGCAGATTTAGCACTTCGCCAAATCAACCAACCAGCGAGTAACAAAGTAAAATTTCCCAGTACCGTCATCGCAGCTTGCAGCGTTACCAACCATTCCAGAGACTTTGGGTTATCGAAGTAGTGCCAAGTGCAAGCACACATCGCACTCACTAAAGCTGGCAGCATCCCCAGAGACAAAGCATACCACGCTCGGTTCTTCGTCACTTCACCATAAGTCCAAATTAACCAAATCGCAGCGATCCACTCAATAACGCTGGAAACATGAATGATCCAAGTAGGGATTGACAGTACGTGCATTCTTCAACAATAAATAAAATTTATTTTATGTTATCTTAGTTTAATTAACTAATACATCTTTATAAATATAAGTTAGTAAATTATTCTAGCTGAGTTCACCACTAAAAAAATTCTCAGCTAGTAATCTCACTAAATTATGCCAACCCCGAAGCTAAGCCGGAACCTTCATTTCTCTCTCCCTTTCAGGATCGTCTAAGTCGATCGTTAATTGCAAAGGATTCAGAAATTTTATCCTTGTATCAATTACCTCTGCTTGTTCCTGTCTTAAATCTTCTATGTAACCGCCTTTCTCTAATTCCGCTTCCCTTAAACTATCAAAAGGCCCAAAGTAGTAAATACAACTAGGATTCTTGGTAAAAATCTCCAACCACCAAGACATTTTTTTATCTCCCTTTCTTTTGCCAATAAAGTTGTGCTACTCTTAACTTTTCCACTTTTTCGTTAAAACTGATTAACTAAATTCCTTGAACATAGATGACAATTATACTGCAAGCAGTCAAGAAAAATTGATATCAAGAATACAATTAGCCGGATTTTACAAAAACTGCCAGTTTTTGTCTACTGCAACCAGGCTCCTTATTGCCCAAAGAAACGACTAAAGTCGCTACTACAAACGTGATGATAATTAACCGGACATTGTATTTTTCCGCTAAAATGTATAAATTTTACCTACGATTCATCTAAATTCTCAAGTTAAGGTTTCATTATAAAAGTGATCCCCAAATTCACCTGGTTGTAATTGTATATTTTGGATGAATAAACAAAACATATTACACTCAGTAATGCTTTTTTTCGATAATTAATTAAATTGGCAATAAAATTCCCCCAAGCTAAAGTACAATAGCACTTCAGGTCGGGGGGCGAGGGTTTTGATTGTCAACATCAAACCTTCAAACCTTCAGCTGCCTGGGGACGGGCAAAAATCATCCTTCCGGCAGTAGTTTGCAAAGCAGAAGTTACTATCACTCGCAATTCACTACCCACGTATTTACTACCCTCCTCAACTACAACTAAGGTGCCATCATCTAAGTAACCGATACCTTGACTAGGTTCCTTACCCTCCTTAAGAATTTTCAAATCCAGGCTGTCACCCGGTAAGTAACTAGGACGAATAGCGTGGGCTAAATCGTTGATATTCAACACAGGTACTTTTTGCAGAGTAGCAACTTTACTCAAGTTGTAATCATTAGTTAATAAAGTTCCATTAATTTCCTGCGCTAAACGCACTAACTTAGCATCAACCGTAGGAACATCTTCATAGTCAGCAGAATGAATCACAATTCTTTCCTGATAATCTTCTTTCATCCGGTTCAGAATTTCCAAACCGCGACGACCTCGGACTCTTTTTTGGTCGTTAGAAGCATCAGCAACTTGTTGTAATTCTCGCAGGACAAACTGTGGCACTAAAATTTGCCCTTCCACAAAACCAGTAGCGAGTAGTTCTTCAATGCGACCATCGATAATGCAACTAGTATCTAAAACCTTTGTTGCCGCAGGTTTGAGGGTGCCTTCTGCTACCAGCAAAGTTTCTGCTGTATGAGGATTAATTAACCGCAGGAAGTTGTGCCCGTGAGTGTCTGCTAAACTAACGCCCGTAAAGGCAAACATCACGCTACCCAAAACCGCAACTACTGGCTTAATAAAACCAAAGTCTGTGGGAATGGGTAGTAGAAAAATTGGTGCTAGCATCAAGTTGGCTACCAGCAACCCCAAAACTAAGCCAATGGCGCGAGTTAAAAGCACGTCCACAGGCATTTCTCGCACTTTTCTTTCCAAGCGACGATAGGTAGTTTGGACACTTAAGCCAATGGCAGCGCCGATAATGGCACTAAACCCGGCAAGTACCCATCGTAAACCTTCTATGTTCGTCACTTGTTTGAGCATCGTGCTGGGCAAGAGGTCAATGCTATCGAACCCAATACCAGCTGCTGCTAGGATGAATAAAATAATAATGATTGCGTCAAGCATTTTTTTGGGCTGATTGTGTTTTAGTTTCCATCCGGGAAGAATGAAGAAACCATTAAAAAAATCTCAGCTTTTGAGATTTATATCGTTCCATTATACTCCTTGGTTTGTTTTTGGTTATTTCGTAGATTCCTGGTAGGAATACCGTACACGCACAACAGTTCAGCCGGATTTTTAAGAATTTATTTGATTTAATTTACAAGTATTTACGAATAAATTAAGGTTTGTTCATAATTGGGCATTTTTTGGCAAGTTGGGAATTAATATTTCCGGCGGGGCTACTTTAAAGTATTGCCGGAATCACATCAGTTCAATCTCTCAGATTTATCTGTAAGTTCAATCTAAAATCAAATGATCAGAAATTTCACCAGAGAAAGTAGCAATTACAACATAGATTTAAATATTCCGACTTCTGCTTATATTCATATTCCTTTTTGTCGGCGACGCTGTTTTTATTGTGATTTTCCGATTTCGGTGCTGGGCGATCGCACAAGAGGCGAAAACTCTGGCACAATTGTCCAGTACATTGCTATTCTCTGCCAAGAAATTGCCGCAACTCCCACCCAGGGAAAACCCTTAACAACTGTTTTCTTTGGTGGGGGAACTCCTTCGCTATTATCCCCCAAACAAATCGAAACAATTTTAACAACTTTAGCCAATAAATATGGGATTGCCACTGATGCGGAAATTTCTTTAGAAATTGATCCCGGAACTTTTGATTTACCGCAAATTCAGGGATATAAAGATGCGGGGATTACGCGGTTTAGTTTAGGCGTGCAAGCTTTTCAGGACGAGTTATTACAAGTTTGTGGTCGATCGCATACTACCGCCGATATCTTCGCCGCAATTGATTTAATTCGCCAAATTAATCCGCCAGAATTGAGCATTGATTTAATTTCTGGGTTGCCGAAACAAACGATCGCACAATGGCAAGAAAGTTTAGAAAAAGCTGTGGCGATCGCACCAACTCACATCTCCGTTTATGATTTAATTATCGAAGATGGTACAGCTTTTGGGCGCTATTATCAACCCGGTTCTCAACCCTTACCCACCGATGAAACTACCGCTCAAATGTACCGTCTAACCCAACAAATCTTAACCCTTTCCGGTTACGAACATTACGAAATTTCTAACTACGCCCAACCCGGACATCAATGCCGTCATAATCGAGTTTATTGGGAAAATCGCCCCTATTACGCTTTTGGCATGGGTGCCGCTAGTTACCTCAACCGTCAGCGTTTTACTCGCCCAAGAAAACGCCAACAATACTACAAATGGGTAGAAAATTTTATCGCTTCCGGTGGGATTTTAGATGCTCCCCAATTAGACGAACATGATATTTTATTAGAAACCTTAATGTTAGGATTGCGGTTAGCTGAAGGTTTAGAAATAGCAGTTTTAGCCGAAAAGTTTGGTCGAGAAACCTTAGAAAAAATTTGCCATTGCTTACAACCTTATCAGCAAAAAGGTTGGATAGAAATATTAGAAACCACCAAGGGAAACTTTCCCTTCCCTGCCACTGGCAGGTTAAAATTAACTGATCCCGAAGGGTTTTTGTTTTCTAACACAGTGCTCGCAGCTTTGTTTAGTTATCTCGAAAAGACCCAGTACGGGGAAAGTAAAAAAATTAACGATTAACCGATTAATTAGTTTTGTTAATTTTTGCAAAAAAATATGCTATTTGGTGCGGTTTATGATAAAGAATACTCCGAAAAAGTCAGTAGATCGCAAAGTTATCTGATGAATTTGGGTGTGGGGTGTGGGGTGTAGGGAAAAACTGGGGGATAGGTGGCCCAGGTGTGGGGGTTGGGGGAATATATATCGATCCTAACCCCTCGTTCTTCTTCCCTACACCCTAACCCCTAACCGCTACACCCTGCCTTTAAAGATCGCTTTTCGGGTCTACTGAAAGTAGGTGAAGGGGTGCGATCGGCAAAAAAATTAAAAATTGCCAAAGACAATTTGCTATAAGGCAAATTAAAGATCCCAATTTTTGCCAAGATTAATGTTAGACCTCTTGCAAAAGTTGATTTCAACCCGGGCAAAGGGCAAAGGTTAAAGGTTAAAGGGCAAAGGAGGAAATCCCACCCTTTCTCCTCTTTGGTTAACCCCTTTTCTCCGGCTTCTGCAAGGAGTTTATGGAATTGCCATGAAGTTGTATTGGCAAAAAAGGACATGGCCCAAAGAGACATCGACAACAACGCTACAGGCGTTCTGATTCTAATTATCCCCATAGCGTTCGCCATCATACTGCTATTTAAAGCTTGGCCCATACTACTGATCTTAGTTTTGCTCAGTAGTGCTTGGAGTATTTGGCAACGCTATCAATTACAAAGGTTGAGCCGACAACTTAACCCTGTGTTCCATCAGTTAATCTTAGAAAACCAAGGATGTGTAACTGCACTAGACTTGAGCATGAAGGCAAATCTTTCGGGAAGATCGGCCCAAAGGTTCTTAGATGCCAAGGCTGAGGAATTTGCTGCCCAAAAACACATTTATGAAGACAAAGGTGCGGTGTATTACTTCATTACCGCTAACACTCTCGGCAAAATATTTGACGCGAGTGATACGGATGACGATCGTGAGGACACCAAATACCTAAGTCAGGCAAAAGAATTGTTGTTAAA
Organism: Floridaenema aerugineum BLCC-F46; assembly: GCF_041929345.1. Taxonomy (NCBI): domain Bacteria; kingdom Bacillati; phylum Cyanobacteriota; class Cyanophyceae; order Aerosakkonematales; family Aerosakkonemataceae; genus Floridanema; species Floridanema aerugineum. The sequence goes on along the minus strand of NZ_JBHFNQ010000060.1, from coordinate 22,481 downwards.
GGCAATTCCTGAACCGGAAACTACAGAGAAAACCCCTGATTATTTGGAGGAAGAAACCGAAGAAGATTATATTCCAGAATCCCTAAGCACACAGGAGGCAATTCCGAGAAAACATCCGATTTTTCAATCCTTGATTCAATCGGAATTAGCCAGACGGTTGCGTGTACATTCGAGCACGGTGATGAAAAGAAGAGACGATCCCAGTTTTACCGAATGGAGTCGCAGAAGAGATCCAGAAGGAATTGCTTGGGAATATTCACCAGATACTAGGGAATTTTTTCCCATAGAATCTCCACCACCCCGAAAAAAGTAAAGTAGGGGTGCAATTAATTCTAGGGTTTGTGGTCAAAATCCTTTGGTCATCTGGATAACATTTCTCTGCATCAGGAGCTTCTGAAGTCTTATCCTTAACCAATAAAAGTTTGACCACACCCAATTTCAGGGGAAAAACTTAGGCATGGAATCTCAATATTTAGTTAGTTGTTTATTAGCAGATATACACACAATATTTCGGGATTTGTCAATAGACAACTCGTCAAACTCTTGTAAGACAAAGCGTCAAACTTATATCCGAAGATTTAAATCTTAAAAATTCCTAATAACCTCAATAATTAACAATAATTTGTTCCATAATTTACAGATAAGGTAATAGATTTGCAGTTATTTTCGCATTAAGCTGGTTGGGCAACTTGTAATCAAGCCTAGATCTGGGATATTTTCACCTTAATATCCAACAGGGCAAGAAAGTGTTTTCTGAATAAAGATTATGAATAAAAAGGGGAGTTTTTTGATTTGGTTAGCCTACAATCTCTCAATCAGGTTATCTCAACATGAATAAATTAAAGTTTGAGGGTGATTAATTCACTATAAACATCAAGACAGGAGGATTGTAGTGAAATTAGAAGAAATAGAAACAGAGCAGTTCTTTGTGATTTTAATGCTGACGATTCTGATCGTCGTAACTTTTATAGAACTGCTATCAAGCTTACAAGCTGACTCCTTTTTATTGCTTTAGTGTAATTTATTCTGGATTCATTTTGAGGGTTAGTTCCTTAGTGGAAATATCATGCTGGAGTATCTTCCCCCGCTCAACGATCATAATTTGCCTTATCCCGATACGATTCATCCCATTGTGGTGCATTTTGTGATTGCAATGGTTTTATTTGCAGTTTTATGCGATGGGATTGGCTATTTTACCCGCAATGCTCGACTGTATGAAGTGAGTTGGTGGAATTTGTTTTTTGCGACAATTTCTATTTTCATTGCTATTATTTTTGGGCAAATTGAAGCGGGATTAGCTGAACCATATTCAGTAGCAGAGTCAACTTTGAATCTGCATACATTACTGGGATGGTCATTATCGGGCATTATTGCCGCAGTTACGGCATGGCGCTATGTGTTGCGATCGCGCGATCCCAAAACTTTGCCCCTCCCATTTTTAGGAGTCGGCTTACTCCTAACCGGACTGGTATTTTTCCAAGTTTATCTGGGGGATGTACTGGTTTGGGTTTATGGGCTGCATACAGTTCCAGTGGTAGAAGCAACACGGGAGGGGATATTGCAATGAGTCCTGATTTAATCGACCAACTGAAAGGACAATTAGGTGCGAACGGCTTGCCCTATTCTCTACCGATTCATCCCAATTTAGTGCATTTGACACTGGGATTGTTCATTGTAGCGATCGCCTTTGATATCGTCGGCACACTCTTCCCCCTGGAAAAACCCATCTTCAAATTTTTGGCTATTCCCGCCACCCGATCGAATTTCTTCGACGTGGGTTGGTACAACATTCTAGCCGCTGCCGTGATTACCTTTTTCACCGTAGCAGCGGGTTTCTACGAAGTAATGTTGGCAGAACCAACCGCAGATGTGAAAAGCGCCTGGGGTTTACAGGCAATGGAAACCATGCTTTGGCATGGAGTTGGGGGCGTGGTGTTGCTAATGCTAATCGTGGCAATGGCAATATGGCGAGGGTTTCAGCGATTTCTCTGGCGTAAAGATCGCGCACAACAGGTGCAGTGGAGTTATTTACTAGCAGGATTGGGTATTTTCGCCTTGATGTTTGTTCACGGAACGCTGGGAGCACAACTAGCAGCAGAGTTTGGCGTGCATATCAGTGCCGATCGCCTGCTGCGGCTGGGCGAGAATCCGAATTTGCTATTGAAATGAGGGGACGCATGAAAATTCGCACAATTTTAATTTTAGGAACAATTGCGATCGCCCTTGCCCTGATCAGCCTGTGGATGGGACAACAAGCCTATACCTGGTTGCCCCCGCAAGCCTCTGTAGAAGCTGAGTTGATCGATCGATTATTCAGCTTTCTGGTAACGCTGGGAACATTCATTTTTCTGGGAGTTGTGGGGACGCTGACTTACTCAGTGCTGTTTCAACAGGCGGGTAAATACGACACCAGCGATGGCCCCCATATTGAAGGCAATCTGACGCTGGAAGTCGTTTGGACGGTGATTCCCTTTGTGCTAGCAGTCTGGATTGCTGGCTACAGCTACCACATCTACGATCAGATGTCAATCTTGGGGCCGATGGATCATGTCCATGTAAAAACTATGGGTATGGCAACCGCAGAAGCGGCAACCTTAGATACAAAAGAAATGAAAACCCATCCGATTGAAGTCCATGCCCGTCAATGGGTGTGGGAGTTTTACTATCCAGAGCAAAACATTACCAGTACCGAATTGCATTTACCCAGCAACCAGCGGGTGAAACTGGTATTGCGATCGGAAGATGTGCTGCACGGCTTTTATGTGCCAGCCTTTCGCGTCAAACAAGACATCATCCCCGGTCGAGTCATTGATTTTGAATTTACACCAATTCGGGAAGGACGATATCGGTTGCGCGATTCTCAGTACAGCGGCACTTATTTTGCCGCCATGCAAACCGATGTAGTAGTAGAGTCTGAGCAAGCTTATCAACAGTGGCTCATCGACGCAGCCGCAAGTCCGCCTATCGTGGCCTATAACCGGGCTTTTGATGAATATAACCGAGCCCATAATCCCATCAGCACAGGCTGGAAAACGGTTGAACCTGCGCCTCCCCCGATGGTCAATGCTCCAGCCAATCGTTCCACAAATCCCCCTAGCGGTCAAAGCTTGTAAACCATGACAAATCTTTCGGTTGAAACAATTACTCAGATTGAACAACCACTTCCTGGTGCGCCTGATAACTGGAAGCGATTTTTCAGTTTCAGCACCGATCATAAGGTGATTGGCATTCAGTATTTGGTGACATCGTTCTTTTTCTTTTTGATTGGCGGCATTTTCGCCATGATTATTCGCGGCGAACTGATTACCCCGGAAGCTGATTTGCTCGATCGCGCCGTTTACAATGCCATGTTCACCATGCACGGCACAGTCATGCTGTTTCTCTGGACATTCCCTTCCCTAGTCGGGCTATCCAACTATCTCGTACCCTTGATGATTGGGGCAAAAGATATGGCATTTCCCCGCTTGAATGCAGCCGCATTTTGGATGGTGCCCGTGTTTGGGGTGATTCTGATGGCAAGTTTCTTTGTCCCCGGAGGCCCTTCTCAGTCCGGTTGGTGGGCTTATCCTCCCGTGAGTTTGCAAAATCCTACGGGCAACTTGATTAACGGACAGATGTTGTGGTTGCTGGCAGTGGCAATCTCTGGCGTGTCTTCGATCATGGGGGCAGTTAACTTTGTGACTACCATTGTGCGAATGCGATCGCCCGGAATGACCTGGTTTCGGATGCCCGTGTTTGTGTGGACAGTGTTGGCAGCCCAAATCATTCAACTGTTTGGCTTACCTGCGTTAACGGCAGGGGCAGTAATGTTATTGCTCGATCTTACCGTTGGTACTAGCTTTTTTGACCCAGCCAAGGGTGGCGATCCGATTCTGTTCCAGCACTTCTTCTGGTTTTATTCTCACCCAGCAGTTTATGTGATTATTTTGCCAATTTTTGGCATTTTCTCAGAAATTTTCCCCGTCTATGCTCGTAAGCCACTGTTTGGCTACAAAGTAGTTGCCATCTCATCACTAATTATCACGGGGTTGAGCGGTATTGTCTGGGTTCACCATATGTTTGCCAGCGGTACACCAGGTTGGATGCGGATGGTGTTTATGGCAACTACGATGTTGATTTCCGTTCCGACTGGAATTAAGGTTTTTGCTTGGGTGGCAACGGTTTGGGGCGGTAAGTTGCGGTTGAATACTCCCATGCTGTTTGCTTTGGGTGGTTTGGTGATGTTTGTGTTTGCGGGGATCACCGGGATTATGTTGGCATCGGTGCCGATCGATATTCATGTCAACAACACCTACTTTGTCGTCGGACACTTCCACTACGTCATCTACGGTGCGGTAGTGATGGGAATGTATGCGGCGTTGTACCACTGGTTTCCCAAAATGACCGGGCGAATGTATTCTGAAGGTTTGGGTAAGCTGCACTTTGCCCTAACTTTTCTGGGTACTAATCTTAACTTCTTTCCCATGCACCCTTTAGGATTGCAAGGAATGCCCCGTCGCGTCGCCTCCTACGATCCTGAGTTTGCTTTCTGGAATGTGGTTGCCAGCTTAGGCGCGTTTTTGTTGGGTATGTCTACTTTGCCGTTTATTTTGAATATGATTGGCTCTTGGGTACAGGGCGAAAAAGCACCGCAGAATCCTTGGCGAGCGATCGGACTGGAATGGTTACTCTCTTCTCCCCCTACAGCAGAAAACTTTGAAGAGTTGCCGATCGTCATCTCTGAACCCTACGGCTACGGCAAAAATGAACCGTTAGTTGCTAACCCTGATGCGCTGGAGGTGAGTCATGAATCCAACTAAAATCGACCCTTCACTCAACTCTCATGTTGAATCAACCCATACCTCTGGGCTGCATGGAACAGTAGAACATACTCACGATGAAGCGGGTAATAGTATGTTCGGCTTCATTGTGTTTCTGTTGTCAGAAAGTGTAATTTTCTTGAGCTTTTTTGCTGGCTATATTGCTTACAAAACCACCGCTTTAGATTGGCTTCCCTCTGGTGTCATGGGATTGGAAATCAAAGAACCAGCTATTAATACAGTAGTGCTGGTTTCTAGCAGTTTTGTGATCTATATTGCTGAACGTTTTCTGCACGTTAAGAATCTCTGGGGTTTCCGGGCATTCTGGTTGCTGACGATGGCAATGGGCAGTTATTTCTTGTATGGTCAGGCGGTGGAATGGAGCAATCTGCCTTTTGGTTTTACTGATGGTGTGTTTGGCGGCACGTTTTATTTGCTCACCGGATTTCACGGTTTGCACGTAATGACGGGAGTGTTGTTACAGTCGATTATGTTGGGGCGATCGTTCATTCCAGGCAACTACGATAAAGGCGAATTTGGTGTTGCTGCTACCTCACTCTTCTGGCACTTTGTCGATGTGATTTGGATTATTTTGTTCATTTTAATTTACATCTGGCAGTAGTCCTAAAAACTCAGGTTTTCCCGATCAGAAAATCTTCTTCTCTTAAATAAACTTTGCCGTCGATTCTGATGCGATTCCTGTCAGTTCCAAAACGAACATGAGGTTTTATGATTATTGATGACCAATCCTACGATCTGATTATTGTTGGTACAGGTGCAGGTGGAGGAACTCTCGCCTATAAGTTGGCTGCTACGGGGAAGAAAATCTTGATTTTGGAACGGGGCGATTTTATGCCCTTAGAGGAGCAGAATCGCAGTAATGTGGATATTTTTAAGCGGGAACGCTATCATGCACCGGAACAGTGGTATGACAGTGCGGGAGAACCGTTTTCACCGCAGATGAATTATGCAGTTGGTGGTAATACTAAAATTTATGGGGCGGCTTTGCTGCGATTCCGGGAACGGGATTTTGAAACGGTCAAGCATCAAGCTGGTGTCTCCCCAGAATGGTGTTTGAAATACGCAGATTTTGAACCCTATTATACGGAAGCGGAAACACTTTACAAAGTTCATGGTCAGGCAAATGTCGATCGCACAGAACCCCCCCGCAGTACAGATTATCCTTTTCCACCAGTGGCGCAAGAGTCCCAAGTTGCTGAAATCTATGAAGCTATTGGTAAGCTTGGTCTTCACCCCTCTCGGTTGCCTTTAGGTTTGACGCGCCAAGAGGACGATCCGACGAACGATTCTGAGGTTAGCGGCATTATCCCAGCCATAACACATCCCAATGTTACCCTGAAAACTGGGGCGAAAGTGGTTCGTCTGCACATCAATCCATCAGGTCGGGTGGTGAAAGGGGTGCAAGCTGAGATCGCTGGACAATCTTACCTGTTTCTAGGGGATATTGTGGTGTTGGCTTGTGGTGCGGTGAACTCGGCGGCGTTACTGTTGCGTTCGGCGAGCGATCGCCATCCCAACGGTTTAGCTAACAGTTCCGGTTTAGTTGGGCGCAACTTGATGAAAAGTTTAATGACTGTGGTGGTGCAACTGAGCACTAAACCCAACTCTGGTGCTTTTCCAAAGACGGTTTGTGTCAATGATTTTTACTGGGGCGATGGGGATTTCCCTTATCCAATGGGACATATTCAAAACTCTGGGGGACTGCTTACCGATGTGATTTTTGCGGAAGCACCGCCAATGTTTTCGCTACTGGCAAAGTTTATGCCGGGATTTGGGTTAAAGCAGTTGGCAACTCATTCGATCGGTTGGTGGGCACAAACAGAAGATTTGCCCGATCCCAATAACCGAGTGCGGTTTGAAGGGGGAAAACTATTTGTTGATTATACTCCCAACAACATCGAGGCGCACGATCGCTTAATTTATCGCTGGATCGAAGTGTTGAAAAGTATTGAAAAAGAACTGGATGGTTTTCAACGGGGATTCCTGCATCCACGAGGAGAAATTCCGATTCAGGTGATGGCAAATCAATGTGGAACTTGTCGCTTTGGCGAAGATCCCGCTACTTCAGTTTTAGACCCCAACTGCCGTACCCATGATGTCGATAATCTCTATGTGGTTGATGGCAGTTTTTTCCCCTCGAATGCCAGCGTTAACCCAGCTTTGACGATTATTGCCAATGCTCTGCGCGTGGGCGATTATTTAATTGAACGTTGGCGATAAATATTAAGTCCGAGAATCTTCCTTTTCACCGATCGCAATCAGTTCCAAAAATCTCTAAACTGATGGGAAGGTAATTTTTTTGTTGGGTAGACATTGATCAATACTCTCTCTCTTGCGCCTGATGATTGGCTAGGTTTGCTTTCTCGATTGTTACTCGCCTTATTTCTAGGAGGAATTATTGGCTGGGATCGTGAACTGAGAAATAAACCAGCTGGCTTTAGAACTCACATGATTGTTAGTTTTGCTTCTGCTTTGTTTGTCATGGTTCCCATTGTTTTAGGAGTAGTCCGCGATGGTGATAGCATTGCACGGGTAACTCAGGGAATAGCAGCTGGTGTGGGTTTTCTAGGTGCTGGAGAAATAGTCACATCATCTGGAAAGCAATCTGATTCAATTCGAGTTCGGGGACTGACTTCCGCTGCTGCAATTTGGGCTTCAGCCGCTGTAGGGGTTACTGCTGGCTGTGGCTTATGGCAATTAGGCTTAATTAGCGCTCTGCTCTGTTTTTTCGTCTTGAGAGTGTTAAAAATTTTGGAGTTTGACTAATCTTGTAGCTTAAGCGATGCTTTCCCACGCTTGAGCGACAATTTCTTTGAGCCAACGCCGTTGCTGCTTATCCAATAAACAATCGTCAGCTAGAACTTCCTCCGTTAGTTGCTCTAAGGATTTGCCCTCAGATCGCGAAATTTGAATCACTCCAGCGATCGCAGCTGCAATTAGTTCTTCATCTATGCTTTTTTGTTTTAACGCCACTACCTCTTCTGGGCTGGCTGGAATGGGATAATTCATAGCTAGTTAATTAATTGATCTCCGTAAAGATTTACAAAAATGAGAGAATTGTAAAGATTTTTAAATTTCCATTAAGTATCGGCTATTATATCGCACTTTTACTGTGTGTCAACACCGTCTCTTTACTTAGTTTTACCGACCTTACTGAGCATGAAAGAAATCCTTTATTTAGAAGTCCCCACCCCGAATACAGATGTGGTTCGCACTTGGTTACAACAGGAGTTTGAGCCAGTTTCGGGCAAAAAAGTGATTACTCAAGATGGCTTTTGCCTGAGTTCTCCTAAAACTACAAGTAGTACTACAATTATTCCAGAAACAGACATTCAGCTTTCGGTTTTTGTTTGGTCGGTACAGCGATCGACATATTTAAAGGTATTTCGTTGGGGATCTCGACCTTTTCCCCAAGAACCACAAATTTTACAACAGTTAACCGCCCAACTCAGGAAGCAGTTTCCCAATCAATATCCTGAACCACCTGCGATCGATCTTTCTCGCCAATCAATCTTTGACGCACTCGCCCCTTACTACCCCTTAACCGTGCATTACTTCCAAAAAATGCCCAACGGTGAAGCTGACCTAAAACGTGCTTACTGGTGGGAAATGCGTTGGCGCGAAGGTGTGCGAAACCCCCTGCAACCCAAACAAGTGATTTTTGAGTCAGCAACCCAATCACAAAACAGCGAAACAACCCAAAAATACGACCTAATTTATATTGGTGGTGCGCTGGGAGTAGTTCACGCCGCAGTCATGGCGCAATTAGGTTATCGAGTATTATTGGTGGAACGTTTACCTTTTGGCAAAATGAATCGGGAATGGAACATTTCCCGAATAGAATTTCAGAGTTTAATAGATTTAGGTTTGTTTACTCCTGCTGAATTTGAAAGTGTAATTGCCAGGGAATATATCGATGGGTTTAGTAAATTCTTTGATGGGAATAACCCTCAGCATTTAAAAGCCGCAATTTTACACACTCCCACCGTGTTAAATATTGCCTTGAATTCGGAAAAATTGCTGCGTTTATGTGGGGAAAAACTTAGGGCATTAGGGGGAGAAATTTGGGATGAAACTGAATTTATCCGCGCCGATATTAGCGAAGAACAGGTGACAGTGCAATTAAAGCATTTACCTAGTCAAACCGATAAACAAGCAACTGGGCGGTTGTTGGTAGATGCAATGGGAACAGCTTCTCCTATTGCTTGGCAATTAAATAAAGGTCGGGCTTTTGATAGCGTTTGTCCGACAGTTGGGGCGGTTTTAAGTGGGATAACGCCAGAGGTTTGGGATGCAAAATATGGCGATGTTCTGTTTGGTCATGGGGATATTTCTAGAGGTCGTCAGTTAATTTGGGAATTGTTTCCTGGTGAAGGTGATGAATTGACAATTTATTTATTTCACTACCATCAAGTACACCCGGAAAATCCCGGTTCTTTGTTGGAAATGTACGAAGATTTCTTTACTATTTTGCCGGAATATCGTCGTTGCGATCTGGATAAATTAGAGTGGAAAAAGCCGACTTTTGGTTATATTCCGGGGCATTTTAGTGTGGGAAGTCGCGATCGCACAGTGGCGTTCGATCGACTAGTTGCGATCGGTGATGCAGCTTCCTTGCAATCACCCTTAGTTTTTACCGGATTTGGTTCTTTAGTGCGAAACCTTTCCCGCTTAACAGAACTTTTAGATACCGCCTTAAAACATGACCTTCTCAAAGCCAAACATCTCAACCAAATTCGTGCTTACCAAAGTAATATTGCCGTCACCTGGCTATTTTCCAAAGGCATGATGGTTCCCACAGGCAAATATTTACCACCCCAAAGAATCAACTCCATGTTAAACACATTCTTTGGAATCTTAGCCGCCGAACCGCAAAATGTTGCCGAAACTTTCATCAAAGACAGATTCGATTGGTTAACCTTCAATCGACTAGCATTAATAGCTGCAAAAATTAACCCAGCTTTGTTACTTTGGATATGGGAACTCGCTGGCGCAAAAGATATTTTCCGTTGGTTAGGTAGTTACTTCACCTTTACCTTCAACGCCTTAATTAGTTGGCTATTATCCGGTTGGTTTCCTAATTGGTTACGCAGTCAACAACCTTGGTTAGAAAGGCGTTATCCAGCACTTTGGTTATGGTTACTCTCTCAAAGTTACGCCTTCACCACTGGCATGGGAAAACCCAAAACTTGCAGCTTTCAACTCTCAGCTTACCAAAGTAAAAGCCTGGAAGTACAACACTGAAGAAAGTTTTGAATTTTGAATTCAGGACTTACGTACTGGCACTAAATATGATAAAATGGTGCGTTACACTATCGTTAACGCACCCTACAAATAGAAGTTTCAGCTTATTTTCAGCTTGGCGAATCATCATGCTAATTAATCGAAGATTAGTTTTGAGGGTAGCCAAATGAAAAGCTTAATTTATAACAGTTTATCAGCATTAGTATTTGCTACTACAACTGTTGTTACCCCTATAATTATTCATCTAAATTGGGAAATGGCAACTGATTTTTGAGCGATTTACGGGGGAAAAAAAGCTGGAAATCCGAAAAGTTGCCCATTTCTCATTTGGCGCATTTACTTAGTTTGGCTTGGTCGAGGAAAGCTAGGCAAATCGACGGCAGCTAATGATTTAATCTTCTTGGTAGTACGCTGCGGGTAAACTATAGGTGAAGGCGAACTGGGGTAAGGTTTAGAATCAACCGACTCATCGTTTTTAGCAGCTGCTAAATTAGGCTCTGTTGTTGGTGTTACTGATAGTAATTCTACTTCTTTAACCGCAGATTCTTCAGTATTTGCTGGCCAAGAATTAGAAGGTTTAGGAATTACAGAAGTTTCTTGGGGAGTAACATTTACTGTTGTACCTTGAGTGAGTCTTTCTAATTCTTCCCACATCGCTTCTTCATCGGCAGCAAAATTTGCCGGAGGATTATCTGTTGATTCTTTTGATCTGTCTGCTGCTAAATAAGGATCGGATTTGGCAATTTCTAAAAATGGGTTACTCAAAGATTCGCTGCTTGGTTCTAGCTGAGGTTGTGGTTTATTAAATTGAGGTAATATCAAATTTCTGCTACTTTCTTCTTGAGTTATATTTGATGGTTCGGTGGTAATTTGCGGCACTGATGACCAAGGTTTGATCGGTTGAGGTTTGAGTAATAATTGCACTGCTTCCGAAATATTTTGGGGGTTGGTTTGATTTTCTGAAGAGTTCAGCAAGGCACTAATTTCGGCATTAATTTCTTTGATAGTTGGTATATCGAGACATTTGTCTAATGCCGCTTTAAATTGCAGAGTATAACGTTGTTGTCGCTGTAAACGGTCTTGCAGTTCTTGACGGGTGTTTTCGGTTTGCAAAAGTAGTTGGGATTGTTCGTTGTAACGTTGTTGAATGAAGGCGCATTGACGTTCTAATTCTGCGACTCGTTCTTGGCTACTTTCTAATTGGTGATTTAAAGTTTCAATTAATATTTGCTGACGTTGGGCGACTTGATGAGAAGCTTCTAATTCGCGGAATAAGCGGCCTAATTGTTCTTGGGTGGTATTTAATTCTTTGGATTGTTCAGCGAGTTTGGTTTCGGCGGTTTGCGATCGCTTAATCTGCGATTCCAATGCTCGGTTACACTCATCTAATAATCTTTCTACATCCTGTACATGAGCAAGTAAATCGTTGTTTTGCTGTTGCAGTGCTTCACTTAAATGCACCAACTCTAAAACATCAAAATCGCCTGTTTCTGCCTTAGAGATTTCAGCTATTGCAGCACTTTCATTGTTGGACTCAGCTGTTTCGGTGCTTTCGCTAGAGCTACTATAATCCTCAGAAGTAGTATTTACGGGTTGAAATGCTTGGATCACTTCTAAATTAATTTCAAACAGATTTGTCTGGTCTACCTCTGCTGTTTCTTTTGATGATTCTCTAGAGATGTCAAACCGCAATCCCCCAGCATCTCCAATAAATGATATCCTTGGCTGTTCTTCGGGTACTGCTTTTGTTGCAGGTGTTTCTTCGGAAATCACTGCTTCTGGGGTGTTAGACTTGGCTGCACCTTGTTTCTGAATTACAAAAGATATCTCTGGTTGATTTGGTTCCTCTTGTGCGCCTAAATCTCCAACCGACTTAATATCATTGGATTGAGTCTCGTTAGCGGAGTTAGTCGGTTCTGGTATGGGATTATCAAAGGGGTTTTGGGCTTCACTCATGGCTCTAGTTCAAAAGAGTTAAGAATCCTGAATGCGTACTAGTACAATTTGGCAGAGGGTTCCAGGGTAGAAGGCTCCAAGGAAAGAAGGTTTATACAACAGCTTTTCACCTAATTTTTAACTATATAGTTATTTCTGCCATGCTGTACTAGTCGTCTCATTGTGAATAGCCTATCTCAGATCAGATGTTTATTCTAGGTTATTAGCAACATTTTTACCTTTTAATCAGCTGCTAAAGCTTGAGTTAACAATTCTCGATGAATCAGCGCTCTGTCTACTAAGGATTGAATCTGTGCTGATGATAGACTATCACCGTTAGCATAGCAGTCTAACCAAGTTTGGGTAATTATTTTCGGATCTTCAGGGATTTCTGATAATTTCCATCCGGGAATTGACAGTTCTTGCATCAGGTTGCTAACTTTTGGGTCATAGCTGAGGGCGAAACAACGACATTCCTGGGCGGCTGCCATAATCAGGCTATGGTAACGCATTCCGATCGCCATTTCCACTCCCCGAAATAATCCAAATAATTCTCTGGGGTCATCCAGTGTCAAAATTTTACTAACGCCTGGTAATTTTGACTCTAAAGATTTAGCGATCGCTAAATCTTTAGATTTCTGAAATGGTACTAGTAAAATAAAACTTTGGGTGGCTTTTTGAAAGTCTATTAGAGCTTTAGTTAAATTAGCAATTCTTTCTGGGGACAGTTGGGGATGTTGACGCAAAGTTACGGCTACTCTTGGGGCTGGTAAATCCCACAGTCCTTTTACTGGTAAACTTTCTAATGCCCATACCGGATCGGGTGCTAAACAACAGGGTATTTGCCAATTTAATAGTAGGTTAGCTGAGGCGCGATCGCGCACACTCACCAATTCACATTTAGCAAAAACTTGTTTGGCTATTGCCCGAATTATCGGACGTTCTATTGGGCCAATTCCTTGCGCCCAAGCAATAGTTCTCAGTCCAAATTGTCTGGCTAATCCCATCAATCCAGCATAATAAATTGGGCTAGCAAAACTTGTTACATCTTGCATCAAACTTCCGCCACCCCAAATAAAAACCTTCGCACTACGAATGGCTTTGAACACTTGCCAAGCTGACATTCGATCGTAACTTTCCACCTGATATCTTTCTTTAGTTTCTCGCGGATTTCCCGAAAGCACTAAAGGCTTAACATTCGGTGGCAACATTTGTAATAACGAAGCTAACAATGCTTCATCCCCGCCATTACCTTTCCCGTAGTAACCACACAATACTGCTCTAATTTGCCCCATTTGATTTATTATTGTTTGCTTGATACCAAATCCGGGTTAGTTACCCGATTGGCGTATCCTCTTCTTCTTCCTTCGTGTTCTTCGTGTCTTCGTGGTTCCATAAAAATCCCTAAACCGGGGTAATCAACCCAGATTTAGTATGATATCAGTTTAGGGCGCAACGGAAGAAAGTTTTGAGTTTTGTGTTAGGGAGAGTTTGGGGAGTTCTAAGTTTTCAGTTTTGAGTTAGGGACAGACTAATGAAATTGATTAACTTCTCAAGAGTCCCAAGAGTCCCAAGAGTCTCCCCATCTCCCCATCTACCTGCTAAGAGTCGCTTTGCAAAATTGTTTTGGAAACAATGCGGGTTTTTTTGCGATCGGCTTCCGAAAGTTCTTCCCCTGCTTGTAAGCGAGTCGCACTTGTTTGTAATACTGTAGCTGCGCCTTTATCTCCCATTTGTAAGGCAGTTTTTGCCGCAGTTTGTAACATTGTAGCTGCACCTGTGCGATCGCCTTGTTGTAATTTCGTTTCCGCAATTTGAGTTTGGCGATATTTCGCTAAAGCTAAAATTGACTTTTGAACTTGCGGATTTAAACTAGGTTGATAGTTCTGAACAAAATTACCTGTTACTGGAAACACTTCTGAAAGTAATCCTTCTTTGCCTTGAACTGGATCGTCGTAACGGACTTGTAAATTAGCTAAAGTTTGTAAACCTTCCGGCATTTGACCAATATAAAGGTTAGCTAAAATTATCCGTTGTTGGGATGTCATTAAATCTCCCAAACGCACGGAAAATTTATCGCCTTCTGGTTGGATTGGTAATTCAATAGTATCAGGAAAAACTTGGGCGATCGGCTTTAATTCCGCTAACCTCACTTTCGGCATTAAAGAAAATAGCAAATAAGCATTAGTTAACCCTACTGATTGAATGCGATTAAACAACCGACTAAAAGCATCAACCGCTTGTTCTGGTTGTTCAATATAAGACAAAGTACCGCCACCAGCATCAGCAATTTTTTCTAAAACATCTTGGTTCCAATGCAACCCAAAACCCAAAGAATTTAGCGTTAATTTATAACTTGCTGCTAATTGCGCTAACTTCAAACATTTTTCATTATCACCATGCTCATTTTCGCCATCAGTTAATAAAAAAGCTTGAGAAATAGCATCTTTTTTGCCCTTAGCCAGTTCTTCGATTCCCAGGCGCAAACCTTCATCAATAGCAGTTCCGCCATCAGGTTTAAGTTGATTAATTTGCCGTTTAATTTTCTGGGGATCTTCAATTAATTGATTAGCAACTAATACCTTGGCGCGATGATCGAAGATGACCACAGAAAGGCGATCGCCCGACTTCAACTTATCCACCAATTGCCCAGCCGCCTGTTTCACCGTTTCCAACGGTCTACCACTCATTGAACCAGAATGATCCAAAATCAGACACAAATTCAGCGGCACATTTTCGACAAATTCACCTCGAATTGCCGAAACAGAAATCTCTAATTGACGCTGACTAGTAGATTGAGTCGCATCCAAATTGCCATCATTTAATAGAGGTTGCAAACCAACTTTCATAATCTGTGCTCCCAAGGCAAAAAAAAGAATATTTAGTTATACTTAACGCGGTCAAAAAACCAGCTTTTCGGAGTCGATCGGTAAAATTAATCATTAATTAATCATTGGTCATTGGTAGGCTGATGACGAATGACTAATAACAACCAAAAGCTGAGCCTTTGACCGTTGCAGTATTGTTAAACTTCACTTAATTTGTACTTAAGCCTACTTAAATATAGACTTAAATGCTCAATTAAGCTATAATTTTAGCTCCTGACAAAGGTCACTAATGAGTGATAACTAAAATTCAGTCAGGCAAAAACCTTAAGTAATAACTTAAGTTGAAGCAGTCCCAAATATCAATCTGATGATGGGATAGAGGGTGAGTAGCCATCCATTTAGGGTAAAACCTCCTAATAAAACTAAGACCATTAATATTTGTCTATGGTTTTAGTAGCTATACTTCACGGCAAACTCAGAGGTTTACGCACGATTCCTCCAGGATAAAACACTACAAGTGGTGTAGGGATCACTACACCAGTTATATTTCAGGCATATCCCAAAGCGCGTTACTATGAAAAATACACAATGCCATACAATTAATTGGGCTCAACGCGCTTATGGAATCACCTATAAAGGCAATGCAAGCTTCATATTACGGAGATGCCTCTTTCCGAACACCACCTCCAGATTTGCCTTCCCTATTGCTGAAGGAAAGGATTGTTTATTTGGGAACTCCTATAGTTTCCCCAGATGAATATAAGCGCCAAATGGGACTTGATGTTACTAAGCTAATTATTGCCCAGTTGCTTTATCTGAAATTTGACAATCCAGAGAAGCCGATTTTCTTCTACATTAACTCCACAGGAACATCTTGGTATACTGGCGACGCGATCGGCTACGAAACAGAAGCCTTTGCCATCTGCGACACCATCAACTACATCAATATCCCTGTACATACCATTTGTATCGGTCAAGCAATGGGTACCGCAGCCATGATCCTATCCGCAGGAACAAAAGGCTGTCGAGCTAGTTTACCTCATGCCACCATTGTTTTGAATCAACCTCGCAGTGGAACAAGGGGACAAGCAACAGATATCCAAATCTACGCAAAGGAAGTCTTGGCAAACAAAGCAGCGATGCTAGATATCATGTCGAAAAATACAGAACAGCCCGCAGAAAAAATTGCCAAAGACACTGAACGGATGTTCTACATGACACCGCAAGAAGCTAAAGAATATGGACTGATCGATCGCGTCCTCGAAAGCAGAAAAGATCTGCCAGCGCAAATACCCGCCCTAGTCTAAGGAACCGCAAATTATTCATTATGCCTGTTAATTCAGCACTTCGAGTTCCGTACAATATTCCAGGTAGTACTTACTGGCAATGGGTGAATATTTACACTCGCTTAAGCCAGGAACGCATTCTGTTTTTAAATCAGCCACTAACAACTGATGTGGCAAATTCTTTAATTACGGCAATGTTATATCTGGACTCGGAAGACCAAAGTAAACCGATATACATCTATATCAATTCTTTGGGCGATCCAGTCTTGGCAGGAATGACAAATGAAAGTCTGGGGATGATGTCAATTACGGCTGGCTTGGCAGTTTATGATTCAATGCAGCACGTTAAGTCAGAAATCTTCACCATTTGTCTAGGTCAAGCAGTTAGCATGGCAGCGCTGATTCTATCATCTGGAAGCAAAGGAAAACGAGTTAGTTTACCTCATGCTTCGATCGCACTGACTCAGTTTCGCAGCCTCACCCAAGGACAAGCAACCGACATTCAGGTGAACGCTAAACAAGTGTTGGACAAAAAAACCTTGCTGTTAGAAATTTTCGCCCAAAATACTGGGCAATCAGTTGAGAGAATCGCAAAAGATACCGAACGCATTCTTTACATGACACCCCAAGAAGCCCAAGAGTACGGACTGATCGATCGCGTTCTCACTAGCAGCAAAGCCCTACCCAATAACGTTGCAGCCTTAACTTAATCAAGTCTGTTCAACTATTCCCAGCAAAAATTACACCAAACCCCCGAAAACTATGCCTATTGGTATCCCAAAAGTTCCCTATCGCCTTCCCGGTAGTACCTACGAACAATGGATCGATCTCGAAGATCGTCTATTTCGGGAACGGATTATTTTCTTGACTGAAGAAGTAGATGATACGATCGCCAATGCGATCGTTGCTTATATGCTCTACCTAGATTCCGACGATCAAGGAAAGCCAATTTATCTGTATATCAACTCTCCCGGTGGATCGGTCACTGCTGGTATGGCAATTTATGACACCATGCAATACATTAAATCAGAAGTAGTGACGATTTGTGTCGGTCTAGCCGCTTCAATGGGTTCCTTCCTCCTAGCCGCTGGCACCAAAGGCAAACGCCTAGCACTACCCCACTCCCGGATCATGATTCACCAACCATCCGGCGGTACCAGAGGACAAGCAACAGACATTGACATCGAAGCCAGAGAAATCTTGAGAATTCGTCGTCAACTCAATCAAATCTATGCCAACATGACTGGTCAGACCTTGGAAAAGATCGAAAAAGACATGGATCGCGACTTTTTCATGTCTGCTGAACAAGCAAGAGAATACGGTTTAATTGACAAAGTGATTGACGAACGTTCTCCCGAAGCCAAAGCAGAAACACTCGCCACTCGCTAATTGTAGGGTGCGTTAGGCGCAAGCCGTAACGCACCTAATGAGTAGGGTGCGTTAGGCAGCGCCGTAACGCACCATCAATTGAGGGTAGGGTGCGTTACACTGGATTAACGCACCCGACACTCTTCCCCTAATGAGTAGGGTGCGTTAGGCGCAAGCCGTAACGCACCATCAATTCTACGTTAACGCACCCTGCACTCTTGCCCTAATGAGGGCTTGCTTCAAAAAGGTAAAAGGTAAGATATGCAAAGGTTTTAGCCATTTTTTGCCCACAATAAATGCAAGGCTATCACAATCTTTTAGTGCAAAAACCTTGCCTTTTTGGGGGAAATTGTAGGCACACGGCATTCAAAAGATAACGTAGGAGTTGCAAATATTAATGATGCCCTGTCCCTACCCTCACCAACAGACTTATTCAGCAAGCCCTAATTAGTAACGCACCATCAATTCAGGATTTGGTGCGTTACACTGCGTTAACGCACCCTACACTGATTCCTCAGAAAACTTATTAATAATCGCCATTAAATGGGAAAGATCGTAAGGTTTGTTTAAGTAATGACAAATCCCCAAAGAATTAGCTAATTCTTCAATATCTGCGTAAGCTGTAAGCAAAACAACCGGAAATTTCATTCCTTGCTCGCAGAGTTTTTCGTAAACCTTTGTGCCAGTTAACTTGGGCATTCGATTGTCTAATAAAATAATGTTTGGTTGTTCTGCGATCGCTTTTTCCAAAGCTTCTTGACCATCTTGTGCTTCTAAAACTTCCCACCCTTCGCTCTCGATGAAAATAGAAAGTAGTATTCGATTATCATCATCATCGTCTGCAATGAGAATTTTACCTTTCACTGGATTACTGATATTCATAACTTTTCTTTACTGTTGGTATTCTTAGGACAAAAGGATGGGGCTGTAATTGAACCCTATTCAGTGCAGGTATTGGTATTATAGAAATTTCTCCTAATGCTAGAGTCTGCATTTCCCAGATTTTTACTAATACTGACCCACCTGAACCTACCAGTTCAAAAGCCCGTAAAAAATAATGAAAAAGATTCTTGAAAAAGATTTGGTAATCTGCCTCGACCCAAACTTCCTCCTCAGTTTGGATAATAATTTCAACTTCCCGAATTTTAGTTTCTGTCGCTAATAAATCAACTAATTCCTGAACTGCATCACTTAAACAAATAGGTTGTATTTGTTCTGTTTCTGCAAAGGAAGCGAGATTCCGCCAAAGTGTGGCTCGATGCCGAAATAACTGAATTAATTCTTCAGCTTGGTGGAGTAATTGTTTGGCATAATCAAATTTGTTTCCCGCTACTAAACGAGAGGTCATTTCTAGCCGGAGACGCGCCGCAGAATGTGCTTGAACTATATCTTGATACAAGTTATCTAATGGTTGAGCATCTTCTGGATTAGTCGTCACTACGCTACGAACATCGGCTTCCAAACGTCTAAATAACATTTCGGCTTCAACACCGTGAGAGGCACAAATTAAGATGTCTTTGAGCCGTTGTCCGACTTCCCGTTGTCGAACGGAAATACTTAATGCACCAATGACTTGATGTTTGTCATTTCGCAAAGGTATTCCTTGACAAGTAAAGGGATGAAAGCCTGCAATAAAATGTTCTGCGCCTACGATTTCCACATAGCTATTTTCGGCTAAGGGAGTTCCTATGCCATTAGCACCACCTACCGCTTCTGAAAGCAAAGATCCAGGATCAGGAACTCTTTCGGGACCATTGACACTTTGTTCGTCACCGACAACATCTAATACTATAGCGTTCTGTTCGCTAAGCATTACGGCATGGCGATCGGATTTTGCGGCTTGGGATAGTATTTTCATATAAGGACGAGCCGCACAAATCAGAGCGTCTTGTTGTTCTAGTAACCGCTGTGTATCTAATTTAGATAGTTTTTCTGCTTGCAAAGCCTGGGGATTTGCTCCCTGAATATGTGACCTTTCCCAAGCTCGGTAAATCACATCGCGCAGACTATCAGCAGAAATCGCACCGATAGCTAAATACTTCCGTCCGGCTTCTAGAGCTTCCCTGGATTGAAAAATCGTCATCGGCTCAAAACCAAGAAAATAATAGCTTACCAATCCGTCAGAATCTGTGTCTATTTACATTGTCAATCTGTCTGGGGCAAAAACAGTCTTTTCTTAACCAATTCTTAAAACCATCTGCCGCTAATTTAGGGTTACTATGGTAGTTTATCCCTGCCTTTGCTATTATCGGCGTAAGTTCTATTGTTACTTCAATGAATCTGGCAGATTGCTATAAGTTATTAGGATTAAATACTGGATCTTCTAGAGAGGAAATTAAAACCTCTTATCGTCGCTTGGTAAGAAAGTATCATCCCGATCTTAATCCTAACGATCGACAAGCGAAGGACAAGTTTATTGCTATTCAGGAAGCTTATGACTTCCTGATGGAAAATGTCAAGGAACCAGAAGTTCCTCCAGAGTCAACGGCGAGCCAACAAAAGGTAGCGACACCGCCGAAAGTCAAAGTAACTAAGACTAATAAAGTAAAAACTATTGATATTCAACCGCCGCTTTCACCGGAAGAACAAAAGTTAAAATGGCAATCTTATAATCAACTTCAGGTTTTGCTCAGAGATCAGCGGTATCCTAGAGCGATCGCCCTAGTAGAAGGATTAGCTCAACGTCTCCCCGAAGATTTAGAAGTGCGTCAGTGGCAGGCTATTACTTATCAGCGTACAGGTCGGCATTTTGTCGATCGTAAACAACTAGAAAAAGCCAGAGTTTACCTCAAAAAAGCCCTAAAAATCGACCCCCACAATCGTTCCCTTTGGCAAGAAGTAGAAAGAGACTTCCGCCGCATCGAACAAATATATTAAAATCCGTAGGGTGCGTTAGCGCCAGCGTAACGCACCATCCCTATATTCAAACTCAACTACCCAAAGATTTCAAATAAGCATTGAGTTTAGCAGACAATTCATCAACTATCGGCTTAATTTTACTAGCTTGCTCCTCCGTAATTAACTTCCGATTCCAAGCCAATCGTAAAGCATGAATAGTCTCATATAAACAACCCCTAGCTTGCCGCACTAACTGTTGATTATCTTGCTGCTCTTGCACAGTTCCCGCAGCAATATTAGCACCAATACAGTCAGCCGAAATAATTATTTGCTTACCTAGAGAATCCTTATTAAATTCATCCCAATCTTGCACTAATCGCCAAATTTCGTTAGCCAATTTTTCTGAAACTTGATAAACCGGAAGCCTTTCAAATTCTGGTTTTCCCATATAACTTTGCTCCTTAACTACTAAAATTAATTACTACATAAATACCATTATAGTTAGCTTCACCAGGTTAATTATATAATATAATGTTTATTTTCTAGCTTATCCCAGCTAAAAACAAATCAGCAATACTTAACTAAGTGTAATATGACTCAACATAAAATTACTGTTACAATTAAATTGTTTGCTGCTTATCAAGAAGCTTACGGCGTACCGGAATTAGTGCGAGAATTTCCCTCAGAAACTTCTGTGGGCAAAGTATTAGAAAACATCATTACCGAACATCCAGAACTTGCTCAATGGCGGGAAATTACTCGTTTTGGTGTCAATCTTCAGTTTGTCGAACCGGATACAGTTTTGCAAGACGGCGATGAAGTGGTGTTTATTCCCCCTGTGAGTGGCGGTTAATACAAGTACGTTGTTGCGCTTGGGCGCTTTTCCCACTGAAGTGGGAACAACGAACTAGGTTTATCTAAATCTTCGCAAAAATATTTGAAATTCATTTGTTTTCAGTCCACTTGTAGGGGCGGGTTTAGAAAGTATATTTTGTTTCTCACAGAGAATCTCACAACAAAACCCGCCCGTACTGCTATTAGCCTGTGAATTGATTCGCAGGTGGGCTAAAATCGCAGGTGCAAGATTTCAGCGAAAGAGATCCCCCATTATCCCCCTTAGCAAGGGGGACTTGAATCTAAATTCCCCTTAGCAAGGGGGACTTGAAACTAAATCTCCTTGGCAAGGGGATTTGAAAGAAATTGCGGATGACAGAGACGGGTTAATAATTTATACTTTTGGGAAAATCTTTTTAACTGCATAGGTTCTCAGGTGCTAGATATATATGCCACTGAGAAGCTTTTTAATTAACCGCTATGCGTTTACCAAAACTCTCAATTGCTACATTTATTGCTTTACTCACTGTTGTTGCAGATACTTCTATTAGTTTCTATTCGTTGACAAGTTTGCCAGTGCCAAAAGTTTTGGCGCAGACGAGTAGTGAAAAGAAAGCAGAAGCAGATCGACTTTCACAGCAAGGGATTCAGCAGTTGGAACCGAGTCGATTTAGGGAAGCATTGCAATCTTTTCAACAGGCGTTAATTATTTATCGGGAAATAGGAGAGCGCAGGGGTGAAGCAGCAGCACTTGCAGGTTTAGGTGTTGCTTACTCTTTTCTGGGAGAGTACCAGAAAGCGTTAGATTCCTCGCAGCAGAGTTTAGTCATTGCCAGGGAACTCAAAGATCCGAAACTGGAACAATTAGCTCAGAAAGCACTTTCAATAGTTCAACAACAAAATAACCCTCGGCAAGCTGAAGCAGATCGACTTTTACAGCAAGGAGTTCAGCAAGGTCAAACGAAACAATATAGAGAAGCATTACAGTCTTTGCAACAGGCGTTAATTATTTATCGGGAAATAGGAGAGCGCAAAGGTGAAGCAGCAGCACTTGCAGGTTTAGGTGTTGCTTACTCTTCTCTGGGAGAGTACCAGAAAGCGTTAGATTCCTTGCAGCAGAGTTTAGCCATTGCCAGGGAACTCAAAGATCCGAAACTGGAACAGTCAGTTCAACAAGTACTTTCAGAAGTTCAACAACAAAATAACCCTCGTAAAGCTGAGGCAGATCGACTTTTTCAGCAAGGGATTCAGCAGTTTCAAACAAGTAAATTTAGAGAAGCATTGCAGTCTTGGCAACAGGCGTTAGCTATTTATCGGGAAATTGGCGA